>JAJYHU010000368.1 GCA_021784615.1 Acidobacteriota bacterium
ACAAGGTTGAATCGTTCATGCATTTTCACCCGAGGGTTATGCTCGAGCCTTGCGGGTCAGGAGCTTCTTGCCGCCAACCGGAATCCTGCCGATGGACCATAAGGTTTGGCGCCCATATCTACAAACTATTCCTGATGGGAGATTTCGAAGCGAAGCTGGTGAATACCTGGTATGCGCCTGAATTCGGTCTTCGACAATCGCGTTTGACGCTCTGGCAGATACGTGAAAGCCAACTGCCGGTGTCTTCTGTCATCGTGATTCTGCCGGCAAAAAAGTTGTTGCCGGAGATTCACCTGACCTCGAACTCTCGAGCAATAGAGATAGATCACATTTCAGTTCCACTCGTCAAAGCTGGGCATTGAACAGAGATCCGTTGAAAATCCTCTACGTTTCCCAATACTTCCCGCCTGAAGTTTGTGCGCCGGCCGTGCGCGTCCATGGGTTTGCGCGTGAATGGGCGAGCCGCGGACATCAGGTAAAAGTTCTGACGGGATTTCCAAATCATCCGGAAGGAATTCTGTACCCGGAGTTTCGATCACAGTGGCGGCGAGGATTCGTTTGTGAAAAGGGCCAAGGCTTCAATGTCTATAGAACGTGGTTATATCCGGCGGCCAACCGGGGGCGATGGAAGCGCTGTGCCAACTATGCGTCATTTACTGTCTCGGCCGCCCTTACAGGTCCGTGGATAGCGCCTCGTCATGGAGTGGTGATTGGAAGTTCACCTCAACTTCTAGTGGCCGCTGCAGCCTATGCGATCGCGCGCTTTCGGCGTGTGCCGTTTGTCTTTGAAGTTCGAGATTTATGGCCACAGTCACTTATCGGGGTGGGAGCAACTCCAGAAGGTTCAACTCTCTACCGGGGACTCAACCTGATTGCGAACTACCTCTACAGCCGCGCTGATGCAGTTGTTGTTGACGGAGAATGGAAGCGGGGGCAACTCGTCGCGGCAGGGGTGTCAGAAGACAATCTGAAGATTGTGCGCAATGGCGTCGACGGGGATTTTATTGCGAGGCTCAAAATTCATACTGCTCGGGGCGCGCGCGATCGCGTCCGGCGGGAATATGGCTGGAGTGATCGTTTCATAGCCATGTACGTTGGAACACTAGGCATGGCGCACGGACTCGAAACAATACTGCAGGCGGCTGAGGAATGCAAAACAACCCCCCAGGTGCTTTTTGTCGTGATTGGCGAGGGGGCAGAGCGTGAGCGCCTGATGGCCAGGGCGCGTGACCTGCGTCTCAATAATGTCCGGTTTCTGCCGCGGCAGCCTCATATGTCCATTCCAGCTCTCCTGCTGGCCGCAGACGCCTGCCTGGTATTGCTGCGCCGGGCGGAAATCTTTAAGACGGCGATTCCCTCAAAGATGTTCGAAGCGATGGCGGCGGCAAAACCACTCGTGTTGGGGGTCGAAGGGGAAGCGAAGGAAATCCTCCTGAAGGCTGATGCCGGACTAGCAGTTCCACCCCAGGATGCCGGCGCTTTGGCAGGAGCAATTAACCGGCTCTGGAAAGAAAGACAACTGCGGCAAAGATTTGGAGAAAACGGAAAACGTTCGGTTGAGGCGATCTACTCCCACCAACAGCAATCCACGACCTATCTGAAAATATTGCGGGAAACGCTCGCCAGAAGACGAGTGCTCCAAGCCCAAAACGTTCTACCCGTATTCCCGCCAGCCGTTCCTGCGAAGACTTCAAAATGTTCTATTACGAAACCTTGAGAATCTATTCCGAGATTTTCTTTATCTCGGCGCTTTTCGCGCTGCTGGTCACGCCTTTCGTTCAGTCGCTGAGCCGTCGCATGGGAGCATACGGTGTGCCGGAAGAAAACAGAACAAGGTCTGGCACTCCTTGTCTCGGCGGGCTCGCGATCTATTTTTCGGTGCTTGCGGCTTGGGGCACGCTGTTGCTAATTCCAACCGCCGTCCGGGAAAGTGTCTTTGCCCATATCCCCACATTCCTCAGTCTGATTATTCCTGCCACGTTGGTTCTTTTCCTGGGTGTTTACGACGATCTGGTTGGGGCGAGTCCGCGGCAAAAGCTTGTTGGCCAGATGCTGGCGGCCGCCATGGTCTGGTGGGCGGGTGCGCGGATCACTCAATTTCCGTTCCTTGGGCACGAAATTCACAGCCGTGGAATCAGTTTTCTTTTAACCGTTCTCTGGATTGTAGTGGTTACCAACTCCTTTAACCTGATTGACGGCATGGACGGTCTGGCAGCGGGAGTCGGTTTGTTTGTGGTCCTGACGATTTTCGTTATATCCCTCATCCAAGGAAACCGATTCGCAGCCATCATCGCCGCTGGCTTGGCGGGCGGACTGGCTGGATTCCTACCATTCAATTTTGATCCCGCAAAAATCTACCTGGGGGATACGGGGAGCTTATTCCTGGGTTTTACCTTCGCGGTCCTGGCGGTTGATACCTCACAGAAGAGTGCCACGATGCTTGCGATTGTGGTCCCGTACATGGCGTTTGGACTTCCTTTGCTTGATACACTGCTGACCGTCGTTCGAAGGTTCTTGAGCGGAAAACCTCTTTTCGCTGCTGATACCGACCATATTCATCACCGCATTTTTCAGAAGTATAAAGGAACGCGGCCGGCTATCTACGCGCTCTATTCGATGGCCGCCCTGTTTTCTTTCGGCTCGCTTTTGATGGCCCGGTCGGTCGGCAGCGTGGCTGCGCTGATTGCTGTCTTGGGCGGAATCTGCGCATGGTTTGTGGTGAGCCAACTTCAGTATGTGGAACTGACCGAATTGAACTGCTACGTGTCGCGAGCCTTCCGCTCCCAGCGCCGGGTTCTTGCCAATCAAGTTCGGCTCCGGAAGATCTCGACGAGATTAGAACAGATGGAGGAAATTGATGCAATTTGGCATGTTCTTGCTCAGACTCTTGAGGAGTTGGATTTCGACGGACTAGAATTTTGCTTACTGACCCCCAACCCCGCGGCTTTGCGGCTGCCATCGTGGCAGCGTCCGCCGGACAGGAAAACAACACCCTGCTGGACCGTGATTATTCCGCTTCACAATAACGGAACGCCGTTTGCGGAATTGCGTCTCAGGCGGGCGCGCGCCAAAGGAAGATTGCTCTTCCAATTCTCCTCGCTTCTTGACACTTTGATTCCTTCCTTTGAACAAAAGCTGGCGTTTTGGTACTCCTCAAAGGCGCTGAGTCCACTCGACGCCTTCTGGAACGAATCCCCCGCTGTGGGTGAAGTTGATCTAGTTGCTAAAAGGAAACAGCATGAAGCAGCTCTTGCAGGATTTGAAAACGCACAAAGTACGCATTGAAGACGTGCCGGCTCCTGGCTGCCTCCCGCGGGGCGTCCTCGTCCGCACACGCGCCTCAATGATAAGTAGCGGTACGGAGCGTGCGTCGGTTTCGCTCACGCAGAAGTCGCTGCTTGGGAAAGCGATGGAACGGCCGGACTTGTTTCGACAGGTGGTTAGGAAAGCACAGACGTCCGGCATCAGGGAGACTTTATCCGCTGTTAAGGCCCGACTGGACGGCCTCATCGCGCCGGGTTACAGTTCCGCCGGAATCGTTGCGGAAGTGGGAGCAAAAGTAGACGGGTTCTCCCCAGGAGACCGGGTGGCCTGCGCGGGATCGGGATATGCAAGCCATGCCGAAGTGAACTGGGTACCCACGAATCTCTGCGTCAAGATTCCCAACGGAGTCGAATTCGACGCGGCCTCATCGGTGGCCGTCGGTTCGATTGCCCTTCAAGGAGTGAGAATTGCCAACGCGCGAATTGGAGACCGGGTTGTGGTTCTCGGTCTCGGCCTCGTCGGCTTGATTGCGGCCCAGATTCTGAAGTCTGCGGGATGCGTCGTGACGGGTATTGATCCAGACCCTGGGCGGGTACGGTTGGCAGAAACCGTAGGCCTGGACTTTGCCTATCTCAATAGCGACTGGCCCCAGAACGCAGCAGGTGCAGCGGGGCTCGATGGGCCAGGAGCGGATGTCGTCCTGGTTGCCGCTTCGACTCGTTCCGCAGAACCTACCCGGCTAGCTGGGCAACTCGCGCGAGATCGGGGGATTGTTGTTATTGTGGGTGACGTTCGCGTCGACGTTCCACGAGAGCAGTATTACAGGAAGGAACTCGAAATTCGCTACTCGCGATCTTATGGCCCGGGCCGTTATGACCCTGCCTACGAAGAAAAGGGCTTCGACTATCCCTATGGTTACGTGCGCTGGACTGAGAAGCGGAATATGGAAGCCTATCTGGGTTTGATCGCATCAGAAAAGGTTCGCATCGATCCTCTGATTACTCACCATTTCCCGATCGGCCAGGGCCTCAAGGCGTACCAACTTTTATCGGGACAGCAGCGCGAACCCCATGTGGGAATCGTGTTGACATATCACGAAGAAGCAGATTGTTCACGGCAAGTATTTGTTCGTGCAGACCGCGAACCTTCCTCGCGGACCAGGATCGCCAAGGCGGAGATCGGTATCGGTTGGATTGGCGCGGGATCGTTTAGTTGCACCAAGCTCTTGCCAGCCCTCGAAAAGGCGCCGGGCATTGATCTCTGTTGTGTTGCGAACGCGACAGGCCCCTCGGCAAGAAAGGTTGCGGCCCGCTTTGGTTTTTGTTCCTGCGCCTCGGACCCACGGGTGGTCTTCGATGATGACGAGATCGACGCGGTTTTCATAACCACCCCTCACCATCTCCATGCTTCTCTGATTACAGCAGCGCTCAAAAAACACAAGCATGTTTTTGCCGAAAAGCCCTTATGTGTGAAGCGGGACGAGTTGCGAGATATCGAAGCCGCCTATGTGCAATCCCACGGCTCCCTTTTTGTGGGTTTCAACCGGCGCTATTCTCCTTTCGCAGAGCAGTGTGCCCGGTTCTTTCCATCGGGGCGAGGCCCACTGACGATCCTTTACCGGATCAATGCCGGCAACGCACCTGGGAACCACTGGATTCGCGACCCCGACGGGACTCATGGCCGCGTCGTCGGGGAGGTTTGTCACTTTATCGATTTCGCCCAGGCTGTGACATCCGCCCGGCCGCTTCAGGTTCAGGCATGGACGATCGGTTTTCAAACCACTGGCGAAAATCTGCAAATCCAAGCGCGGTTTTCGGACGGCTCAGTAGCTGAAATTTCTTACCTTTCACATGGAGATCGCAGTCTGCCCAAGGAACACATTGAAATTTTTGGGGCATCCCGAGTCGCCATCTGTGAAGACTTCCGTACGATGCGCTTCTATTCTGATGGTTCCCGGCGCACTCGAAGGCTCTGGCGTCAGGATAAAGGACATGGAGCTGAAATTCGCGCTTTCTTGAGGTCCATCCGAAATGGTGGCCCGCCTTCAATCGAGTTTGACAGCCTGAGAGCCACAACTCTTGCGACCTTTGCAATTGAGGAATCTCTCCGTAAAGGCGAGCCTGTTTCCATCCCTGCGTGATGAACAGAAAAAACGTCTTAAAAATATTGAGCGTGGTGGGGACTCGTCCGAACTTCATCAAAATTGCTCCGTTGCTGAAAGAGATGAAGAGGGTTCCCCAAATTGAAACCTTTCTTGTTCATACGGGCCAGCATTACGACAGAGAGATGTCCGAGGCTTTCTTTGAAGATCTGGATATTCCAGCGCCGGACAGGCGACTGCCCGTTCAATCCGGCAGTCCGGCGAGCCAGATCGGCGAAATCATGATGTGCCTAGAGCCGGTGCTTTCGCAATATCAGCCGAACGTTGTTCTGGTTGTCGGAGACGTAAATTCCACGCTTGCGGCGGCCCTCGCTGCCGTTAAAGCCCGGATTCCAGTCGCCCACGTTGAAGCAGGACTCCGGAGTTTTGACCGGACTATGCCCGAAGAAACTAATCGTATTCTCACAGACGCCGTGGCGGATCTTCTTTTTGTCAGTGAACCAAGCGGCATGGAAAACCTTCGGAGGGAAGGGATTCACGCCAACCGGATGTTTCTTGTCGGGAACGTCATGATCGATACGCTGAGGCGGTGTGTGCCCGGCGCCGATTGCCCGACTTGCCTTACTGATTTGGGGTTGGACGAGAGTTCTAAAACTCCGACTCCGCCGAAGTATGCAGTCCTGACCTTGCACCGCCAGGGACTGGTGGATAATCCCCAACGGCTAATGCGTGTTTGGAATGTTATGGAGGAGATCGGGAATGAAATCCCGATCATTTTCCCGGTTCATCCACGGACTCGGATGCGGCTTGAGGATGCTGGGTTGAAATCGCAGCGGGGAAAGGGTTTCGGGAACGCCGAGGGGATTCGGATGGTTGCACCGTTGTCTTATCTGCAGTTTATTTCCTTGCAGCGGCGGGCCGTGATGGTGATGACCGACTCAGGCGGAGTCCAGGAAGAGACGACGGTGCTGGGAGTACCGTGCCTAACCTTGCGTGAAAATACGGAGCGTCCGATCACTGTGACGCAAGGAACCA
>JAJYHU010000399.1 GCA_021784615.1 Acidobacteriota bacterium
AGCTTACAACCAGGAGGCGCGGCCATTTCAATGGACCTATACCGGCAATCCCTTGGCTGCCTAAATAAGTCAACGCATTTTACGAACGCAACACTAGGCCGAAGCCGAAAGCGCAGAGGAATTTCACCGACCCGGACTCACGGATCATGAAAGACGGAGCGACGAAGGAGTTTGTGCAAGCCTACAACGCGCAGGCGGTGGTGGACAGCCAGGCGCAGGTGATCGTGGCGGCGGCGGTGACGCAAGAAGCCAATGACAAGCAGCAATTGGTGCCCATGTTGGAGCAAGTGAAAATCGTGACGGGGAGTAAGCCGCAGCAAGCCACGGCGGATGCCGGCTACTTCAGCGAGGCGCAGGTGACCGATCCCAAGCTGGAGGGTATCGATCTGCTGGTGGCGCCGGATCGACAGAAGCACGGCCAGCAAGCGCCCGTGACGACAGGTCCGCCTGCGCCCGAGTCGTCCGGCGTGGCCGAGCAAATGCGGCACCAGATGCGCACGGCGGAAGGGCGGGCGGTTTACAAATGCGCAAGGCCATTGTGGAACCGGTCTTTGGCCAGATCAAAGAGCAGCGTGGTTTTCGGAGATTTCTGCTGCGAGGACTGAAGCCCGTCGAAGCGGAGTGGCGACTGATTTGCGCCACCCACTGAAACTCTTCCGATGCGGATGGAGTCCGCAGATGGCCTGAAGGAACGAAAGGCGGCCCCGCACTTACGTCCAGGGCAGCCTTGGCGACCTCAAAAACTTAAAACCCGTGTCGGGGAAGCCCAAAGATGCCAAAGAAACAAATTCCAAAACCTTTATCTCCGAAGGACTCCTAAGACTGAAACCTTCGTTTTTCTGCGCCAAAAGCGGTAATGAGGGGCTCTGACTGGATGAAGGCCAATATTTTCATGCAGTTAACTGCCTGCTCGGATGCCTGTTTGGGCTCTGATGTGACGGTAATCACAAAGATGGGTGACCGGGATCACCGATTGCGGGTACCCGAGTGTTGCACAGTATCCCGTGTTGATTGTAATTACAGAAATAACCGTAAAAAACGAAGATCTCAGTACATCCGTTATGGACCTCACAGTTGCAACCGAAAAGTTCGTCGCTTGGTGGGGAGAAATGGGCAGCAAGTGGGGTGTAAACCGGACCGTTGCGGAGATACACGCTCTTTTCTATTTGTCTCGCGACCCGTTGAATGCGGATGATGTCGCCGCCCACTTGTCGTTTTCCCGTTCGAACGTCAGTTCCAGCCTGCATGAGCTGGAAAACTGGGGCCTGATAAGTCCGGTGCACTTCCGGGGGGACCGCAAGCAATATTACGAGGCGATCAAGGATCCTTGGGAGATGTTCCGGGTGATCCTTGATGAGCGGCGGCGGCGGGAGATTAACCCGACTGTGGCGACGTTGCGGGCCTGCCTTGAGGATGTGGCGGGGTCAACGCAGGAAGACCTGTATACCCAGGAGCGGTTGCGCGCCATGTTGGAATTTTTCGAGGTTATGATTCCTTTGTACGATGAGCTTCGGCGTTTGCCCCGTGGTCCTATTCAGAATCTTGCCAGGCTGACGGCAAAGATAAGGGAAGTTATCGGGTAGCATCCCAATTCAACGCCGGCGGCCTTGCGGTCGTTCTACGAACCGCCCCAGGATGCGGCAGATCGGCGAGCCGCAAAGGACATGGTATTGATTAAGTGGACAATTACGTCCGGTGTCAGACAAATCGAGCATTGAAGGAAACACGAGTTGGAGGTGTTTTAGATGGGTTCGTTCAAGCATTTCAATCGACTGGCGTGGATTGGCATGGTCGTCCTGGCTCTGGCGTTGGCGGGTAGCTCTAAAGCTTTGGCTATCACCAGCTTTGCAAGGCAAACCGGATTGCCTTGCAGTTCGTGCCATACCATTCCGCCGGAGCTCACACCGTTTGGAAGGGCATTCAAGCTGAATGGATACACTTTGACAGGCATGCCGCAGATTACTGCCAAGCCTGCTCATCAGGAAGCGGGTCTATCCCTGAACCGCAACATGCCCATTGCTGCCTTCATTCAATTTGCGTATGCAGGCACCAATCGTCCGCAGCCCGGAACGGAAAACTGGAACTTTGAATTTCCGCAGGCTGCAAGCCTTTTCCTGGCCGGCGCCATGTCCGACCACGTTGGAAGTTTTATTCAGGTCACTTATGATCCGCAAGGCGACCACTTCAGTTGGGACAACACGGACGTCCGGTACTCCAATCGGAGGACTTTTGCCGGGAAAGACCTTGTATATGGCTTCACATTCAACAATAATCCGACGGTTGAAGATCTCTGGAACGATACTCCGGCATGGGGTTTCCCCTGGGTTGGGCCGAACCAGACTCCCTCGCCCATGGCCGGGACTCTGGTTGACGGCGGACTGGCGCAGGATGTCGGGGGTATCGGCACTTATGCCATGTGGGATGGCCACCTCTACGGCGCCGCTGCCATTTATCGTTCTATGCACCTTGGCAACCCGCAGCCAAACGCCGGTGTGGGCTTCGGCATCAATATTCGAGGCGCTGCACCCTACTGGCGGCTGGCTTGGCAGCAAACGATGGGGAATAATTATCTGGAAGTGGGCACCTATGGCATGCATGTTGCCTCAACCCCGAATGCAGTTACCGGGCCGGAAGACTTTTACACGGATGTAGCGGCAGATGCCCAGTACGAGCGTATTCTGCCTACGTTAAATAACAACACTATTTCGGTTCATACGAGTTACATCCATGAAAGTTCTAACCTTCTGGCCACATTTGCTGCTGAGGGTGCGGGCTTTCCGCAACATAACCTGAGCACTTTCAAGCTGGACGGCACCTATCACTTCCGGAACAAGTACGGGGCTACCGTGGGCTATTTCAACACGTGGGGAACTGCGGACCCGGTGCTTTATGCCCAAAACCCGATTGACGGCAGCGGCAGTGGCTCTCCCAATAGCGATGGGTACACCCTCCAGTTTGCGTATTGGCCATGGCAGAATATCGACTTCACGGCCCAGTACACCGGGTACCTGAAATTCAACGGCGGGACTACCAACTATGATGCTGCGGGCAGGAATGCATCCGACAACAACGCAGCGTATTTCACGGCCTGGTTTATTTTCTAGGTTGGCCTGAATGCCGGGGAGGCAGCAATTCTTTTTGCCTGGATGTGAGCGGAAGCGCACATGAAGGAAGCCTCCCCATGGTTCTTGCTCGAAGGGGTTAGGCCCATGGCCTTACCAGGGGAACTCCGAGCCTGAGGAAAGCGAAGCCCAAATTTGGCCAGTTATTTTGATATTATTGATCCAAACCTGAGTATCGGGTAATTTGGTGTACGAAACTTTTGCGGGGGTCAAGACAATCATGAAGCAAAAACAAATTATCTGGACCATCACTCTGATCGCAGCTTTTCTCGTTATCTCGGGTGTGCAAGCGAAGGTTTCCCTTGCGGCTCCCGCACCTCGTTCGCGGGGCGGGTCGGCGAAAGGGGCAACTGGCGCGATTACCGGCAAGATTCTTTTTGAGGGAACCAAGCCGCATCTTCCACAGATCTCCATGGCCCAGGACCCGGAGTGCGTCCGTGAGCGCCACGGGCAGGCAATTCGTCCTGACGATGGGAGAGTGAATCCTAACGATACGCTTCCCAATGTTTTCGTCTACGTCAAGTCAGGCGCTCAGAACGATCACTTTCCAACTCCTGCGAGTGCGGTGACTTTGGACCAAAAGGGTTGCGTTTATGTTCCGCACGTTCTGGGGATTATGGTTGGGCAGCCCCTCAAGGTCGTGAATAGCGATTTCACTACTCACAACATTCACGTCATGTCGAAGAACAACCCGCAGTGGAACCAGTCTCAGCCGCCCGGGGGCGCGCCGTTTTACAAAAAGTTCGCGCATCCGGAGGTGATGGTCCCGGTGCATTGCAATGAGCACCCGTGGATGAAGGCCTATATCGGAGTCGTTGCCAATCCACTGTTTGCCGTGACGGGGCAGGAAGGAACGTTTACCATCAAAGGCGTTCCTGCTGGCGAGTACACTCTTGAGGCGTGGACTGCCACCTTTGGCACTGAGGAAAAAACGGTGACCGTGCATGCTCATGAGGCCACAACGGTGGACTTTACCTTCCATCATGAATGATGTCTAAGTTTGTACTCGTAATTGTTTTGTGAATTTGAAGATAGGAAGTGGCGCATCCCACCGAAGGCCGGTTTTAGGAGGGCTCGGTGTGATGCAGCTAGGCCGGGGCGCTTGGGCCTGGAAGGGGCAGTCTGAGCTTCATAAACGATCTCCTGCGGCAGCGCGTTCCGGCTCCCGAATCGGAAGCCGGAACGCAGGACGACTGCGGGGCAATCAGGTGATGGCGGTATTTCGTAACTCGAAGTTAACGCAAAGGATGATTTAATCTTTCGCTATGTTGAGTCTTAGGGGCTGGACCGTACTGGGGTTGGGTTTCGTTATTACGGGTGCTATTGCGACTCTTGTTTCGTGTTCGAGCGGCAAGCAGACGGAAGTGAAGCACCCTTCCTATGTAACTTCCGGGCAATTCACTACTGCACATCCAACTTTGCTGGCTGCGGCTAAGGATTACATTGACTCCTATCCGACTCATGTCCAGCAGCCCATCGCGTTCACACACAAGGTGCACTTGCAGCATGGGATGCAGTGTACAGATTGTCATAAAGGTGTGGGCGAGGGTCCGGATGCGACTATCCCGAACGTGCAACTCTGTATGAGCTGCCACCAGGTCATTGCAACCAATAAACCAGAGATCAAAAAAATCGCCGCATACCAGAAAAAGGGTGAGCAGATCCCCTGGCATCGCGTCTACTGGTTTTATCAGTCGGCTCACGTGAAGTTTTGGCATGGACCGCACATTCGTGCCGGAGTCAATTGCGCCACCTGTCACGGAGATATGAAGCAGCAAACGGTCGCTGTGCGCAAGGCAGGGTTGGATATGGGATTTTGTGTGGGGTGCCACCGAATGCACAAGGCTCCGACGGATTGTACGACCTGTCATTTCTAGGCACTAAGAATCCGCCCGAACGAGGGCTGTGCCGTGCAGGGCAACGGCGGTAAGAAGGCTTATGGATCGTCGCAATTTTCTTAAAATCTCGGCAGTAGGCAGTGCAACGGTAGCTCTTGATGCGTGTGGCAAGCCGGAGCATCAACTCATCCACTTTATTCCCGAAGAAGAACTGATTCCAGGTGTTGCTGAATGGAAGCCCGGCGTTTGTACTCAATGTCCGGCTGGGTGCGGTCTCCAGGTGCGGGTGATGGAGGGCGAGGCAGAGGTAACTCGTCACGGACAGTTGGGCCTGCTCAGCATGGGACTGGCCAAGAAGCTGGAAGGCAACCCTGAGCATCCTGTCAATCAGGGCAGGCTTTGCGCCTGGGGACAGGCCGGCCTCCAAGTGACCTACAATCCTGACCGTATCCGCTTCCCCCTTAAACGTTCGGGGCCGCGAGGCTCAGGTGAATATCAGGAGATTACCTGGGAAGAGGCGGTCAAGGAATTGGTCGCGCATCTTTCATCGCTGAAGTCTGCGGGGAAATCCCTGCCTCTGGCGTTTCTGACTGAGCCCCTTCATGACCACCGCAGTGTTCTGATTGAGCATTTCCTCGAGGCACTCGGCGCGCCACCGGCGGTGAGGTTTGAATTTTTTGAGCACACTGTCCTGCGCCGGGCGAACGAACTGAGTTTCGGCCATCATCAATTGCCGACCTTTGATCTGGCGAACGCAAACTATGTCATCTCCTTCGGAGCGGATTTTCTTGGCACATGGAACTCGCCCGTGGCGCAAAACCTGGGTTACGGGACCATGCGGCAGGGAAGACCCGGGCAGCGCGGCAAGTTTGTACAGGTTGAAGCGCGAATGTCCCAAACCGGCGCCAACGCCGATGAGTGGGTCTACGCAAAGCCGGGGACGGAGGGCTTGCTGGCTTTAGGCCTGGCGCACGTAATCATGAGCGAGAAGCTGCGCCCCGCAGAGGCAGCGAGTCAGGCGGGATCGCGCATCGATGGCTGGTCCAAGGGACTTCCGGATCACACGCCCGAGGCGGTAGCGAAGATGACGGGGGTGGAGGCCGACAGGATTCAGCGTCTCGCGCGCGAGATGGCTGTACACACGCCCGCGGTGGCGATTATCGGCGGAGCGCCGCTGGCCCAGACCAATGGGCTTGCCAGCGCGCTGGCTGCCAACGCGCTCAATGGCCTGCTGGGCAGCGTCGAAAAACCTGGAGGCCTTTTCTTTACGCCGCAGCCCCCCATGCCGGACCTTGCCGTTCCGAAGAAAGGACTTTCTGTCCGCGCTCTCTCGGAGGGTATCCGGTCAGGATCGGCTCCGGTTGAAGCTCTGCTGATCTATAATGCCAACCCGGTTTTTGCCAGCCCGGTTGAGTGGCGAGTGAAGGAATCTCTGGAGAAGGTCTCGTTTATCGCAAGCTTTGGGAGTTTTGTCGATGAGACCAGCATCCTGTCAGACCTGATTCTGCCGGATCATTCCTATCTTGAATCCTGGGTTGACAACATCCCCCAATCGGGGACGACGGAAGCCGTGGCCAGTCTCGCGCCGCCGGCAATGAGTCCGTTGCACCATACAAGGTCCACGCCGGATGTCCTGCTGGACGTGGCGCAACAACTGGGCGGCAGCGTGGGCAAGGCGCTGCCGTGGAAAACTTACCAGGACATGCTTCAGGCGGCCTTTGATTCATTGCGCAGCCATCCGGGCTCAGTTTCCGCAAAAGCCGCAGCCGACTTTTGGAGCGAGGTGCAGGAAAAGGGCGGCTGGTGGAGTGCTGAAATAACAAAATCCCCTGCATCGCAAGGAACGAAATCTTCGGGCGCTCCGGCCAAAGTTACGGAGCCGCAGTTTGACGGCTCTCCGCAGGAGTATCCTTTCAACTTCCTGCCTTATGCTTCGTTGCAGTTTGGCGACGGGCGGCACGCGAACCTCCCGTGGATGCAAGAGATGCCGGACACGATTTCGACGGCCATGTGGAGCGTCTGGCTGGAGATCAATCCCCAGACGGCGGACCGCCTGGGCATCAAGCAGGGCGACCTGCTGGAAGTCGCCTCGCAACACGGCAAGTTGCAGGCGCCCGCCCTGATAGCTCCGGGAATTGCTCCGGATGTGGTCGCGATGCCCGTGGGCCAGGGACACGAAAGCTATGGCCGTTACGCGAGCCAGCGCGGGGCGAATCCCATCAAGATTCTGGCAGCACAGACCGAACCTGAAACGGGTGCGCTGGCCTGGGCGGCCACGCGGGTGAAGATTACGCGCGTCGGCAAGAAAGGCAAGCTCATCCTGTTTGCCGGGGGGCTGCGCGAGTGGCCACGCGAATTCCGGCACCGGTAAGCAGGAATGGACGGGCAGGGGACGTTGCGAAAACATTGGAAGGTGAAACAATCTATGGAACATCGATGGGGCATGGTGATCGACGAGGATCGCTGTACGGGATGTGAGGCCTGTGTGGCGGCGTGCCATGCCGAAAATAACATAGCAACCGTGGGTGATGATCAGGCGGCGCGAGGCCGCGCGATGCACTGGATTCGGGTGGAACGTTACTACGAGGGGAACTTTCCTGACGTTAAGGTGAAATTCCGCCCGGTGCCTTGCCAGGAATGCAGCGATGCGCCGTGTGAGCCGGTCTGCCCCACTTATGCCAGTTACCACAACCCTGAGGGATTGAACGCCCAGATTTATAACCGATGTATTGGCACCCGTTACTGCGGGAACGCCTGCCCCTATTTGGTGCGGTTCTTTAATTTTCTAAATCCGGTTTGGGACAAGCCTCTTAATCTGCAATTTAATCCCGATGTTTCCGTGCGCTCGGTGGGGATCATGGAGAAATGTACGTTCTGTATCCAGCGCATCAAAACAGCGGAAATCAAGGCGCAGGCAGAGAAACGCCCACTTAAAGAGGGCGAATTCAATCCGGCGTGCGTTCAATCCTGTCCCACTGAGGCAATGGTGTTTGGCGACCTGAATGATCCTAAGAGCAAAGTTTCTCGGCTCTCGCGTTCCGATCGCTCCACCACGCTGCTGCCGGAACTGGGAACGCACCCAAAGGTGACTTATCTCAAACGCGATACTTGGGACAATGGAAAAAACGCCTGAACAAATCAACCAGGATTTACTCCGCCCGCTTTACCACGCATCCTGGCGCTTCTATCTAACTCTAGTGATCCTCGGGTCTCTGGTAGCCGCGGCCTTCTTTGCCTGGGGCTACCAAATTTACAACGGCATTGGAGTATCGGGGCTGGACCGGCCGGTCTTCTGGGCCTTCTATATTACGGACTTTGTCTTCTGGATCGGCATCAGCCATGCCGGTACTCTGATTTCGGCCATCCTCCGCGTTTCCAACGCCACCTGGCGAAGGCCGGTGACGCGCTGTGCGGAGGCGATTACGGTTTTTGCGCTTTCGATCGGGGCTATGTTCCCGCTCGTTCATCTGGGCCGGCCGTGGCTGTTTTTTTGGCTGATTCCTTACCCGAGCGAACGGGGCATCTGGCCGCAGTTCCGCTCGCCGCTGCTGTGGGACTTTTTTGCCATCAACACCTACCTGATCGGCAGCGTCACTTTTCTGCTGCTTCCCAGTTTCCCCGACTTTGCGCTGATTCGCGACCGAGCAAGCGGCTGGCGGAAAAAGGTCTACGGCATTGCCTCGCTCGGCTGGCGAGGGACGCCCAAGCAGTGGCACCGGCTGGAGATGGCCATGCGCATCATGGCGGTGGCGATCATTCCGGTGGCCGTCTCAGTGCACACCATTGTCTCCTGGGATTTTGCCATGGCGCCGGTGCCCGGGTGGCATTCGACGATCTTTGGACCGTATTTTGTGGCAGGGGCCATCTTCAGCGGCATTGCCGCGCTCATCATCGCCATGGCCTTGCTGCGCAAGTTGCTGCACCTGGAGGAGTATCTCCAGCCAATCCATTTTGAAAATCTGGGCAAGCTGTTGTTGGTGATGAGCCTGTTATGGTTCTACTTTGTTTTTGCCGAACGACTGACCACCTGGTACGGTAACTTCCCGAGCGAGATGGCGGTCTTCTGGGTGACCCAAAGCGGAAGGTTTTCCAAGCTTTTCTGGACGATGGTATTCTGCAACTTCATTATTCCGGCGCCTATCCTGGCGATCAAGAACCTGCGGGCGAAGATCGGCTGGACGGTGGTCGCTTCGATTCCTATCGTCGTGGGCATGTGGCTTGAGCGGTTTCTGATCATCGTTCCTGCGCTGTCGCACAAGTACCTCCCTTACACTTACGGGACCTACAAACCTACCTGGGTGGAAATTACCATTACGGTGGGCACGTTCGCGGGCATGGGCCTGCTCTTTCTTCTTTTCTCCAGAGTCTTCCCGATTATTTCGATCTGGGAACTGAAGCTCGGCGGGCAGAAGAAACCGGAGGCGGCGCCGGCGCTGGCTTCGCAGGAGGTTGCGGCTGAGCAACCTTAGCTTGCTCAACGCGAATCTATAAAGAGGAATGAGATGAAAGCCATATACGGACTGTATCCTGATCCCGAGTCGGCCCAGCGGGCGCTGAATGTGCTCGAGCGCGCCGGGAGTGACCTGGGTTTTAAGGATCGCGACATTGCGGTGCTCTCGGCTGAGCCTTACGAGGAATATGGCTTCGGGCAGCTCGATCACAAGACGCGAATGCCGTGGCTCGCCGCGTTGGGAGGCGTGGTCGGCGGCCTTAGTGGCTGGTGGTTCGTCTCCTTTGCCCAGAAGAGCTATCCGATGATTTCAGGCGGAATGCGTCTGGTGACCAAGTGGCCGGATGGAATCATCACTTATGAGCTGACGATGCTGGGCGCCATTTTGACCACCTTGATCACGCTCTTGATAACCTCGCGCATCCCGGACTGGCGTGGGCGAAAGCTTTACGACCCGGCCATCAGCAATGGTAAAATCTTGATTGGAGTGACCAACCCGCCGGAGAAGGCGCGGGATGAGCTTGAAAAGAGGCTGCGCGCTGCGGGCGCGGAAACTGTGAAGGAATTTGCTAGGTAATCCTGAGGAGGAGAGATGCAAGGAAGTTTACTGAAGATCACCAAGTGGCTATTTATTTTGGGACTGGCCGCGGTCATGCCGGTGATGACCATCAGTTGGGCCAAAGGCAAAACGGAGCTTTCCCCTGCAGCCAAGGCGGGCAAAAAGATCTTTGACCAAAACTGCACACTGTGCCATATTGCGAACGAGACGACCACCAAGATCGGTCCTGGACTGAAGGGAGTTTTGAAGAACAAAACGCTTCCTTACTCTCATCGGCCTGCAACTGTTGCCAATGTTCAGGAGCAGATCGAAAAGGGCAACCCGCAGGGCCAGCCAATGCCAATGCCGCCTTTTGCGACCAAGTTATCAAAGACGCAGATGAACGACCTGATCGCATACCTGAAGACGCTCTGAGCCGCTCGGCGCCTATGCTAATTTGCCTGGGGGAAGAGCTACCCATTCTCTTCTCCCGGCGCTGCCACGGGGTAACACCTGTGCGAAACTGGCGTCGCTCTAAATCGGCATCTTTACGGGTCTAGATGATTTCATTGCGACGGACAACGTGATCGTCTGCCTGCCGAAGAAACCATTGCGTATCACGACGCTGGTTTTTATCGCCTTCATGTTGAACCATCAGAAGTGGCGCTACAGCTACGGCAGACAGTGCTATCAAAACAAGATCGGCAAGATCACAATCTATTTGCCAGTAACGACCACCGGAGAGTTGAACGAGGACATAATGGAGCGCATCGTCACCAGAACCTCATATTGGTCCCTAATTGAAAATCGCTTTGAAGGACAGAAAGCCCTAAACTACGTCGCCACTTCTCCGAACCCGCGACTGCCTGGACTTTAGTTTATGGGCAGACCGCCTACTTTATGGGCAAGTGGCCGTTTTTAGGCAAAGCCCCGTTGACAAAAGGGCGTGGGCGAGCGCCAAGGCAGACCGTTATGCCCTGTTGGCTTCTTCCTTCCTCTTGACCAGCCTGAAGGCCACGCCGCGCAGAACCTCAGCGACATTCTTGTTTCTTGAGAGATCCTTCAAATCGCGATCGTTCAACCGGTTGACCAGCGGAAGGCCCACGTCAATGGGCAGCCGCGGATTGTTAACCAGGTTATGGACCACGGCATAGCTCCGGATAAACTTACGGTTCATGGCAATCAGGCGCAGCACCTCTTCGGTTACATTCTTCATCATGGCAATGCTCTCGATTTCCTGATCGCTAAGCTTGGGAGACTGAAGAACGGCCCTGGAGACGATCTTATTCGAGTCGTGAACCAGAACGGACCTTTCTTCCTGGCTTCCCATCAGGGCTGCGTTGATCTTTTGCGCCACCGACATGCGGCTGATTTTCTGGAGCAAGGTTTCCCGCTGAGAATCCGCTGGGGCCGGTTGCTTATCAGAAGAGTCCGGCACGGACAGTTCTGCCGCCGCCTGCCGAGCGTCAGCGCCCGCCACGCTGTTTTCAACCCATTCGCGCAGGCGGCCGGGAAGGGCTGGATTGCCAAGCAAGGCCGCGGCCAGATCCTTGCGTTCAGGGATTAGATGGCGGGCGGCATAATCGAGCAAGAAGCCCGGGGCGTCAGGACTTGAAAGAACCTGCTCAAGCTCAGCAGTATCCCAGGACTTGAAGGTGGAGATGGCCTTATTGCGGATGGCCTCGTCCGCGTCTTCGGACAGGATGGCCAGGATTTCAATCTTTTCAGGCAGGGAGACAGGCAATGTTCCTTCCGCCCCTTTGCGTCGGATAAGAGAGGGAGCGTTGCCATGGCGCAGCGTTTCAATGATCCGGTGGGAAATGGGTATCGCCTCAAGGAGACTCCGGGTTTTTCAGACTTCCCCGAGTCAGATGAATCGACTTGACCTCTCCCTCGCGGCCCAGCGGCTTGAGGGTCTCGCCATTCAAAGTGAGAACGATGCCTTGGGCGTTTCCGGTAAGAACGTCAAATGAGTTCTGGGCTTTGAAGGTTTTTACCTCATTAGGATTCATAAGGCCCTGAAGCATGGTCTTGCCGTCCGCATCAATAGCCACCCAGGCCCGCTCTGTCGCCCCAATCTGGAGAACGAGGCTGCTGCCATAGTCAACGTTTGCAGGAGCCTTAGACGCGGGAGCGCCGGCCTCAGATGAAGCAGCGGATGTAACAGCTGGCTGAGCGATTGCGGCTGGAGCCGTTTGCCCCTTGGAAGCTACCGGGATTGACGGAGACCCCGGCGAAGGCTTCAGAGAAGCCGCGGCGTCCGAAGAGCTTGCGGCCACAGCCGGATTGGGCGTTTTGTTCTGGGGTGAAACCTGCTTTAGCTCGGGCGGCGCAGCCTCCCTTGATCCTTGCGAGTGGCGCCAGAGACCGTATCCGGCGGCAAGCAGCACCACCGCCGCCGCCACCCCAATCCAGGCAGACCGGGGACGCCGGGCGCGGCTGGAATGCGAAACCGGAAGCGACAACCGCGTATGGTCAACCTCGCCTTTTGCCTTGGCGGCAAGTTGATATTCCGCGATGAGGGGATCTTCATCGAGACCGAGATAGCGGGCATAGGCGCGGATGAAACTGCGGTTGAAGATACCGCCCGGCAGTTTGGAAAAGTCTTCACCTTCGATGGATTTGAGGAAGCCGACGCCGATCTTGGTGGCGGCAGAGATTTCCTCCAGCGTCACACCGCGCATCTCCCGCTCACGCCGAAGGTTCTCGCCAAAAGAGCCCATCAGGCCTGTCTTTGCTACCGCCCTCCTGATCCAATTTGCATCTAATCATATTTCCGCTCAGCCTTGGCTGTCAATCGTTTCAGGCAAAAGTCCCCGGCACGGCCCATATCGCGGGTCCAAGAACCGGTGGGAGAAAGTTAAGCTAAGCAAATACCTGGAAACGGTCGAAAAAGAATATTGGATAAAGCTGGCAGGATATTGTAATAGTTAACAGGTCGAATCTGATCCGGGGCTGTGAGTCGTCCATGACACAGCGGAACGACGAGATTGCTGAGCTGAGGCGGCAGCTCGAACGCCTCTCGCTTTTCCATGAAGTCGGGAAAGCTCTCGCCTCAACCCTCGACCTGCAGAAAATCCTCCAAACCATCATGGAAAAGATCAGCGACTTTCTTCAGCCGGATACCTGGTCGCTGCTGATGCTCGACGAAAAGGCGCACGAGCTTTATTACGAAATGGCGATTGGAACCAGCGCAAACCAGTTAAAAGACGTCCGGATCAAAATGGGGGAAGGGATTGCGGGCTGGGTTGCCGAGCGAGGAGAGCCGGTGTTGGTTGAGGATATCAAAACGGATTCACGCCGGATGGTGAGAAGGGACTGGTCCTGTCATCTGGAAGCACAATCCATCGTGTGTGTGCCGGTCAAGGGCCGCGAAAGCGTTCTGGGAGTCATCGAACTGGTCAACACTTCAAGCAAGGAACGCTTCCACGAAGAAGATATTCCGATTCTGAAGAACCTCGCGGATTATGCGGCCATCGCACTCGAAAACGCCCGGTACGTCAAGCGCATCCACGAGCTGACCATCACCGACGACTGCACGGCCCTCTATAACGCGCGCCATCTCAACTTTGTATTAGACGCGGAGATTTACCGTTCCACCCGATACGGATATGAGTTTTCCGTCATCTTCATCGATCTTGACCACTTCAAGCAGGTCAACGACACGCACGGCCACCTGGTGGGATCCAAACTCCTCTGGCTTGTCGGAGACCTGGTCAAAGGCCATCTGCGATTGATCGACTACGCCTTTCGCTATGGCGGCGATGAGTTTGTCGTGCTGCTGCCCCAAACCTCCAGGCGCAATGCCCTCATGGTGGTGCGCCGCCTTCGTGAATTATTGAATTCGCGGATATTTTTTGTCGAGGAAGGGCTCAACGTCAGGGTAACAGCCAGCTTTGGGATTGCAGGTTTCCCAGATGACGCCCGCACCCGCCGCGAACTTCTGCGCCTGGCCGATGAAGCGATGTACCTGGTCAAAAACACCACTCGCGACAACATCGCGCTCTCGGGCGACGGCGTGATGAATTAGCTTCGTCCGGAAGCCATTGGAGAATCTTCCCCAATTTTCCCATGAGCGAAATGTTGCCCACGCGCCTCTCACGGAGCAGGACGTCAAGGGCAGCATGATTCCCATCACCCGTTTCTCCCGAATGCTCTTGCAACCCCAAAGTGAAACTGTCACGATGATGCGAACATCATGCGTTGGCAACTGGCATCGGCGGCAACAGATCAGGCTGACAAACTGGTTAGCGAACTGGGCGTTTCGCCGGTTGTCGCCCGGCTTCTAGTTCTTCGCGGAATAACGGAGCCCGAAGCCGCCGATCAATTTCTCAATCTCAGCCTGAGCGATCTCCACGATCCCTTCCAGATGGCCGGCATGCGGGCTGCCCATGAACGCCTTGGCCGGGCCATTGCGCAAAAAGAAAAAATCCTGATCTACGGTGATTACGACGTTGATGGGACCACCGCCGTCGTGGTTTTGCTCACCGTGCTGGGATCGCTTGGCGCCTCCGTGGAGGTTCATATTCCTCACCGGCTGCGGGACGGTTACGGAATGCGCGTGCCGGTGGTGGAGCGCGCCGCTGCCGAGGGTTACAAAGTTCTTCTCAGCGTCGATACGGGGATTCGCGAGCACGAAGTGATCGAGCGAGCAAGCGAACTTGGAATCGACTGCATCGTCACCGACCACCACCTGCCGATAGATTCTCTCCCTCCCGCCTGCGCCATCCTCAATCCGCGCCGGCCCGATTGCGCCTATCCCGATAAGAACCTTTCCGGCGTAGGCGTGGCTTTCAAGCTGGCGCAGGCGCTCATGGGAGATCGAATGTCCGAATCTCTGCTCCAATCTTACTTAAAGGTTGTTGCGATTGGCACCATAGCGGACGTTGTTCCGCTGGCCGGTGAAAACCGGGTCATTGCCAAGTTCGGGCTCCAGGGGCTCCAGCAGCCGGTGCAGCCAGGGCTCGGCGCCCTGTTGGACGTGGCCGGACTGAAGGGCCACGCGCCTACCGCCGGGGACGTTGCCTTCCGAATCGCTCCGCGCCTGAACGCGGCCGGACGCATGGAGGACGCGCGCGCGGTCATCGAACTCCTCACCACCGCCGACCGCGTGAAGGCCCGCGAAATCGCCCTCTCTCTTGATGAGCTCAACGGTGAACGCCAGCGGGTTGAAAATTCCATCCTGGGCGAAATTGAAGATGTTCTGAACAGCCAACCGCAGCTCTCTGAGCGGTACACCCTGGTGTTTGCGGGTGAAGGCTGGCACCGCGGGGTGCTGGGGATCGTAGCTCAGAGGGTCGTGGAGCGGTCGAACCGCCCCACGCTGATCGTCGGCGTCGACAACGGAACGGGACAGGGATCGGGAAGGTCAATCGCCAGCTTTCACCTTCTGGAGGCCCTCACGGCGTCGCAGGACATCTTCGAGCGCTTCGGCGGGCATCGCGCGGCCGCCGGATTCACGCTGCCATCCCAGCGGATCGATGAGTTGAAGGCGCGCTTCGAGGAATACGCCCGCTCCGTCCTTTCCCCTGAGGATTTGGAGCCTCGCTTGCGTGTTGACCTGGAAGTTGATCTCGACCAAATCGATTGGCCGGTCTACGAGGAGTTAAAAAAAATGGAGCCGTTCGGCCTTGGCAATCCAACGCCTGTCTTTCTTGCCCGCGGCCTGCGCCTGGCGCTGGCGCCGCGCATCGTGGGGAAAAAGCATCTAAAGTTGAGGGTGGGAAAAGGTGCGAAGCTTTTCGACGCTCTCGGTTGGAACCAGGCAAAGCAGGCAAACCAGTTCGGCCCCGGCGATTCATGCGATATGGCTTTTACGCTCGATGAAAACAGCTATCAGGGAATCACTTCGCTCCAGATGGTCATCAAAGGCCTGCGCCCCGGAGATAAGGAATCCGGCTAAAGAAGGCGCGCCAAACACCAACCGCCGGGGTATAAAATTATAAGAGTGGAGAAACAGCGCAACATCTTGGAGCAGAAAGTCCGGCGGCAAGCACGGCGCAGGCTGTGGGCCAAAAGCCTCGTTGCCGGAGGCCTGTTCGTAACTCTCGCAATCGTCGTACTGACCTACTGGCGTGGGAGCGCAGACAGGCGAAAAACTCTGCCTCAACCGCCGGAGGTGCCCCAGGACGTCAATCAACAACTTTCCGGATTCACTTTCACGCGGTCTGAGGGAGGCCAGGAGGTCTTCACCATCCACGCCGCGCGCACCCTTGCCATGAAGCAAGGCGGGACGACGGTGTTGAAGGATGTTTATGCCGAGTTCTACGGCCGGTCCAAAAACCATTGTGACATCCTGCGAACCGCGGATGGAGAATACAATCGCACAACCAATAATCTCTCAACTCCCGGCGCCGTCGAATTGATTCTCAACGCCACTAAGAAGCCCCGGCAAGCCAGCAGGCCCGGTGGGAAAGAGGAGAAACCGCCGGAAGCGGTTTCCAGCAGCCAGTCAGTGATCATCGAAACTTCCAAAGTATCTTCACGGAATCATGCAAAGTTCGTCGAAAGCGACACGGCGGTTCGTTTCCGTTTGGGCGACGTGTCGGGATCGGCTCGAGGCTTGAGCTACGCCGCAGGCAAAGGCGAGTTTGTGTTGAAAAAGGATGTGAGGGCGACTTTTCAGTCTGCTCAAAATCGGCGCGGCGGCATGCCCGTCGAGCTTTCTGCCAGCCGCCTGCGCTATGACAACTCCGGCAAAAAAGCGCAGTTATGGGGGCCGGTTGAGATTCGCCAAGGAAATCGCACCGTCTCCGCTGAACAGGGCATTCTCTCTCTCAATGCCCAAAACCGTGTCACGGAAATTCTGCTGGAGGGAAAAACCCGCGCCACCAGCCGGAACTCCAAACAGCAAATGGACCTGCAAGCGGATGTTTTAAGAGGCAGCCTCGATCCCCAAACCAGCCGGCTGCGCAAACTTGTGGCGGACGGCCACGTCCGAGGGGAAAGCCTCCAGCAAGGCACGCTCACCCGCTTCGAGGCGCATGAAGCCCAACTCAACTTCCAAGGCCCAGGCCAGACCCCGGCAGACGGGAAAGCCACCGGCGAGGTTCGCTTGGCCATCACCCAACCTAAACGCAGGAGAAGTCCCTCTGCGCGTCCTGAGACTTTCGGTGGAACAATTTCGCGGGAGGTGCTCACAACTGAGGCCCTTCAGTTTGCCTTTCGCTCCGGAGGGAAAAGCCTCCAGGAGGTTGAGACCTTGGACCCCGGCGCCATCGTGCTCTTTCCTGAAGGCTCCAAGGCCGGCCGGCGAACCGTGACGGCGCACAGGTTCTTAATGACCTTTAACTCAGCAAGCCACCTGAAGACCCTCCGCGGAACGGGCGGGACGCAAATTGTTTTTGAAGCGCCGCCAGCATCCCCAAATCAAAGCCCTTCAGTAGCCTCGGCCAAAGAGCTGCTGGCCGTACTTGACCCGGCCACCGAAATGCTCCAATCCGTTGACCAATGGGGGGATTTTCGCTTCCACAACAGCGACCTGAAAGCCGTGGCCGAAAAAGCTCACGATTCAGCCCGGAGGCAATTACTGGTTTTGTCAGGCCATCCGCAGGTTTGGGACCGGACCACGCGGGCACAGGCCAATCAGGTTCTCCTCCATGTCAATTCCGGCCTGGCAGAGGGCGTGGGCCAGGTTCAAGCCGTCCGTTATGACCCTCAAAAGGGATCGTCGTTGCCCATCAATGTGGTGGCGGACCGCATGGTGGCGGACCGCAACAGCCAAGTTGTCCACTATGAAGGCCATGTCCGCGCCTGGCGCGGGACGGACGTGGTGGAATCATCGTCCCTTGACATTTACAAGAACCAGCGGCGGGTCAGTTCCAGCTCACGCGTTATAACCTCCCACTTGGCTCCCAATCCCCAATCCTCCGCGCACAGCGGGGCGGGCAAGCAAGCGGAATCCGGCAACCGCTCGGTAACCATCCAAGCCGACCGGCTTGATTACTTTGACGCGGGCCGCAAGGCTCTTTATTCCGGGCATGTCGTCCTGAATACTCAGGACACCAAGCTGCAAGCAGACCGCTTGGAGGTCTACTTCTCAAAAAAACAGGAACCGAGCGGCTCCCAGATCGAACGTGCATTGGCTGAAGGGCATGTAGTGGTCACAGAGCCCGGGCGATACGCAAGGGGCGACCGAGCCACGTATGACGCCGGCGCCGGCAAGATCGTCATGACCGGGGGGCCTCCGGCGATCTACGACGCCGAGAAGGGCTACTCGAGCGGCCAGCGTTTGACTTTCTATATCCACAATGATAGGTTGCTAGTTGACGGAGGTCCCAATTCTCCTACGGTCACAAAGCACCGTGTCGCGCAATGAGCGACCATGCATACTCTCTCCACAGTCGACCTGACCAAAGCTTATAAAGGCCGCAAAGTTATTGATAACATCAGCCTTAGCATCTCTCAAGGGGAGGTTGTGGGGCTGCTCGGCCCAAACGGCGCAGGCAAAACCACTTCCTTCTACATTATAGTCGGTCTAATCAATCCGGATTCGGGCCAGGTGCTTCTCGACGGTACGGACATCAGCAATTTGCCCATGTACCTTCGGGCCAGGAGCGGCATCAGCTACCTTCCGCAGGAACCCTCAATCTTCAGGAAGCTTACGGTGGAAGAGAACATCATGGCGGTTCTTGAGACACTGCCCATGACGGCCCACCAACGCCGCGAACGCCTTGAAGAGCTGATCGAGGAGCTTGGGTTGCAGCAGGTCCGGCGAAGCCGCGGCTATCTACTCTCCGGAGGAGAGCGGCGCCGGGTTGAAATTGCACGTTCCCTGGTTATCATGCCATCGTTTATACTTTTAGATGAGCCCTTTTCCGGAATCGACCCTCTGACAGTGCTGGACATCCAAGAGATTATCGTTCGGCTCAAGGAGAAGGAGATCGGCATCCTGGTGACAGATCATAACGTGCGGGAGACGCTGCGGGTGACCGACCGGGCATATATTATCAACAACGGAAGGATCTTCCGGGCGGGGTCTCCGGAAGAACTCGGAAACGACGCCGAAGTGAAAAGAATCTATCTCGGCGATAACTTTCGACTGGTGGTTTGATGGGCGGGTCCCAGCCAAGAATCGGTTTGAATCTCAAGGTTGCGCAGAAGCAAATCCTGACGCCCGGCCTTGTGCAGATGGTCAGCGTGCTGGCGCTGAACAAGCTGGAGTTGCGCGACATGATTAATCAGGAAATGGTCGCCAACCCCGTGCTCGAAGAAGTGCTTGAAGATGTTCCTTCCATAGAGGAAGTCTCCCAAAAGATTGAGGGCGATAAAGCCTCCGAATCCTTCCCTGACGGAAATCATTCGGAAAACGGCAACCGCGACTCCTTCGAAGAGATCGATTTCGGGTCCTTCTTTCGGGATTACCTGGACCCGGGGTTTAAAGCGCCGGCGGGCGAAATCTACGAAAAGCCTTCCTTTGAAAATTTTCTTGCCCAAGCCTCGTCCTTGACGGACCACCTGGAATGGCAATTGAGCCTTACCACCTGCTCGGAAGCGGTGAGCGAGGCGGCGCATTCAATTATCGGCGACCTTAATGAAGACGGTTACTTAACAGCCGGACTGGAGGAGATTGCCCAGAGCGGCGGGCATACTCTCCAGGATGTCGAGGTTGCACTGGGCTTGATCCAGGAATTTGACCCTCTGGGAGTTGCGGCCCGGGATGTGCGGGAATGCCTGCTGATCCAGCTTCGCACCCTCGCTCCGGAAAACACGCTTGCCGCCGAGATTGTCTCGGACCATTTGAAGTTGGTTCAGAATAAGCACTACCGGGAAATTGCCCGCGCGCTCGATCGCCCCCAGCCGGCGGTCGAAAGGGCGATTGAAGTGATTCGCAAGCTCGATCCTCGTCCCGGCCAGCGCTACAACAAAACCCAGCCCCGTTTGATCGAGCCGGACGTTTACTTTGTCAAGACCAGCGACGGCTACGAGGTGCGCTTGGATGAGGATGGTTTGCCCCAATTGCGGCTCAGCCACCATTACCGGCGGCTGCTCACGGATAAAACCGCAACGCGCGAAGTCCGGAGTTACGTGAAGGAGCGGTGCAACTCCGCTCTGCAGCTGATCAAGAACATCGAACAGCGCAAACATACGATTGTTCGGGTCTGCGAAGCCATTATCCGCCGCCAAGAGGAATTCCTCGAAAAAGGAATCGATTCCCTGCGGCC
Organism: Acidobacteriota bacterium; assembly: GCA_021784615.1. Classification (GTDB taxonomy): domain Bacteria; phylum Acidobacteriota; class Terriglobia; order UBA7540; family UBA7540; genus JAMCXS01. Next base: position 20,112 of record JAJYHU010000399.1, read on the forward strand.
GATGATGATCAAGGAGGTCGCCGAAGAAGTGGGTGTTCACCCTTCAACGGTGAGCCGCGCGGTCTCGAACAAATACGCTCATACGCCCCAGGGGATTTACGAGTTGCGGTATTTCTTTTCGGAATCCGTCCAGGGACCTTCCGGCGGGAATACCTCGCTGATTCGCCTGAAGCGAATTGTGAAGAAGATGATTGAAGAGGAAAATTCCGCGCATCCCCTGACCGACGAGCAGATCATGCTCAGCCTCCATGAAATGGGCTACAATGTGACTCGCCGAACCGTCGCGAAATACCGCGAAGATATGAGAATTCCCAGCACCCACCAGCGCCGGGTGAAAGAATGACTCCTGCTTCCACAACGCTCATTCCCCAAAAAACTCAAGGAGGTACCGCTATGGAAATAGATTTTACCGGCCGGCAGATGGACGTTACCCCTGAGTTGCAGCAGTACACTCAGAAGCATCTTGGGAAGTTGAAGCGGTTGCTTCCGGAAGACCCCAAGTTGCACGTTATCCTTACCCGAGAGAAGCATCGGCGCATCGCCGAGATGACCGTCAAGCTCCGCGACCAAACCCTGGTCGGCGTCATGGAAACAGCGGATAGCCGAAGCGCCATCAAGGGGGCGCTCGATAAGCTGGAGCGCCAAGCCGTGCGCTGGTTCGAACGACGCCGCACCAAGAAGCGAAGGCCCAGCCCGACTTCAACCATTCTTATGAATGTCCTCGGGGAGTCCAAGGCGGGCCTGGAAAATTCCCGCATTGTTGAATCCGAAAGGCTTCCCGTAAAGCCCTTAACGCTTGATGAGGCCATCGAGGCCTTGGATGCGGCCGCGAGTGGCATCGTAGTGTTTCGCAATGCCGAGACCGAACGGGTGAATGTTGTCTACCAGCGTCCTGACGGCAACCTCGGCTTAATCGAACCGGAACCGTAAGATCCCAAGCAGATAAAAGAAAGGCGAAACGGTCGCAAACAATCCCGGGCCGCGCAAGGCCCTGTTTCAGTTTGACGGTCCGGTCCATGTGGTCTCCATGAAAAAGACCAATGCCAAGACTTCAACGCACCGCCTGGTCGTCATTACGGGCCTCAGCGGCTCCGGAAAGGGCTCTGCCTTGAAGGCCTTTGAGGACCTCGGCTACCATTGCGTCGATAATCTTCCGATTGATTTGATTCTGAAGTTCGCCGACCTCTGCTCGGCGCCCGGAAGCCGGATCAAACGCGCCGCCGTGGTGGTTGACATCCGCGAAGGGGAAGCTATGGGCGAGCTTCCGGTAACCTACCAGAAGCTGGATCGGAAGGGCCTGAAATTATCCCTTGTATTCCTGGAAGCCGCGGACAAAACCCTGATCCAACGATTTGAAGAAACGCGGCGCCCGCACCCGCTGGGCGCGAACGTGCCGGTGCGCGAAGGCATTCGCCTGGAGCGGGCTTTGCTGAAGCCCATGCGGCATCTCGCAGATGCTATTATCGACACCTCCAGCATGAACGTCCATGAGCTTCGATCCTTCATTCAGGACCGGTTTGGAGACCAGCGGCACAAAACGATGCTAATTTCCGTGGTTTCCTTCGGCTTTCGCTTCGGAGTGCCACAAGACGCGGATCTGGTTTTTGACGTCCGGTTCCTCCCAAACCCCAACTATGTTGCCCAATTGCGCCATAAGACTGGGCGCGACCCCGCCGTCAGGCGGTACGTCGATTCCCAAAAAGAAACCCGGGAGCTTGTCTCACGGCTGACGGACCTTCTCCTTTTTCTGTTGCCCCACTATATCCGCGAGGGAAAGAGCTACCTGACAATTGCGATCGGATGCACGGGAGGCCGTCACCGGTCCGTGGCGCTCACGGAACGCATTTCCAGCATCCTGCACGACGAAGGCTACGAAATTAAAACGCTGCACCGCGACATAAGACGCAACGCCAGCTAGGCTGTGTTACCCGGGATCGGCTGAACGCGGTGCGGAAGACAAGGGATAAAAGAGAAAATGGACAGTGTCCTCGGAATCGACATCGGCGGCAATAATTTTCGCATCGGGATCTTTGACCGGGAAGGCCGCCGCCTCGATCTTTCAGAAGGCAGAACAGACTCATCCGGCGGGCGCGAGTGGATGCTGAACGAGATTCACAAGCGCTCTCAAAGCTTGATCGGGAAAGCGGGGCGGCAAGTGCAAGCTTGCGGCATCAGTTTTGGCGGCCCGGTCAATTATGAGCGGCAGGAAGTCAGCTCGATGCATGTTTCCGGCTGGCGGGGCTTCGATCTGGCCCGTTGGGTCAAAGAGAAGCTCCAGTTGGACTGCCTTGTGGACAATGATGCAAATGCGGGTGCCCTTGGGGAATTCCGATACGGCGCCGGGCGCGGAACCCATTCCATCCTGTATGTCACCCTCAGCACGGGGATCGGTGGCGGCGTCGTCTGCGAGGATAAGTTGCTGCACGGCCGGGACAGCCTGGCAGGAGAGCTCGGACACGTTCCCATGTCGGTTGCGGGCGCCCCATGCTCTTGCGGAGGCCGCGGCTGCCTTGAAACGCTCTGTTCGGGAACGGCCATCGGACTCCGCGGCCGCGGATTGGCAAAGAACAACCCGGAGTTGATGGCGCGAACCATCGAGCTATCCTCCGGCGATCCTCAGGCGATAACGGCGGAAACCATATTCCGGGCGGCCGCCGAAGGTGATAAGGGAGCCCTGTTCATCGTGCGGGAAGCCACCGGATGGCTCGCGCGAGGACTGCTGGCGGCCATCCGCATTCTGAATCCGGACAGGATCATTCTGGGAGGAGGCGTAGCGCTGGCAGGAAAGCATCTGCTTGACCCTCTGCATGAACACCTGGAGGCGCTCAACGCTCCGACGCTCAAATATTCCACCCAAATCGCGGTTGCAGAATTGGGAAACTACTCTCCCCTATACGGCGCCGCAGCTTTGGGATGGGAACTGGCTTAAGGGATAGGATCGGCGCTGCGCTTTAGGCCGGCATGCCGTCCCTAAGTGTGGCGCAAGCTCTGCAAATCTATTTGTAGCGTGCCAGGCGAGCCTCGCCAAGCGGATTAACTGTATTCCCATCAATCTGTTACTGGCTATCAAAGGGTAGGGCTTGGAGGCGGTTCCGGGCAGGTCTGCTTGACTTGTCTTTGGCCGGAGACTAAGATTATAATTTCTGCGCCCGGCGGGCTCTCCAGCCTGATGGGTAGGACGCCGGATGAGCCAAGTTCAACGCCTGCTAGGATTTCTCCGACCTTACAGACTACGCTTTGCCATAGCTGTTGTCCTGATGGCCGTGGTGGGCGCTTGTGAGGCGATTACTGCCCTCCTGATCAAACCCATCGGCGACAGCGTTTTGAAGCCCGGCGCAGACTCCCAGGGCATCCGCATCTTTAAGGAACTGCCCTGGAGCCATCACCCGCTCTATCTGCATGACCTTTTCCCCGGACACATCCACAATGTCTGGACCTTGGTCGCCCTCTCCATCATTGTGGTGACCCTCATCAAGGGGCTCTCGCGCTACACCGCCACGGTCAGCATCAGTTTCATCGGCCAGTCCGCCGTCCGCAATCTCCGCAACCAGCTCTATTCCAAGATCGTCCAGCAGTCCATGGCCTTTTTCAAGCGGAACCCTACCGGCCGCCTGATTTCAGCGATCAGCAATGATACGGACAGAATTCAGTACATGGTTTCCCAGGTGTCGGCGGATTTTCTGAGATATTCCTTCACGCTCGTCGGCTTGCTCGGCGTCCTCTTTTATTTTGATTGGAAACTGGCGCTCATCTCGCTGGTGCTGGTGCCATTTGTGGTGTATCCCTCGGCGAATATCGGACGGTCCATCCGGCGCTCCAGCCGCTCCAGCCAGGACCGGATGGCTGACATCAACAACCTGGTCCAGGAAACCTTCACGGGCATTGGAATTGTGAAGGCCTTCGTCATGGAGCATTTCGAGGTGGCCCGCTTTAAGGCGGCGACGCATAAGCTGCTCCATACGAATATGCGATGGGTCAAGGCCCAGGCCGCCACGGCTCCGCTGATGGAGCTTCTCAGCATGATTACGATCGCCGGACTTCTGCTTTACGAGCGCAATGAGATTCTTCACCACGCGCAAACCATGGGCGGCTTTCTGGCCTTTGTTTACGCGTTGTTCAAGATGGGCGAACCGATCAAGCGGTTGACGGGCGTCAACAACGCCGTGCAGCAGGCGATTGGGGCTTCGGAACAGGTTTTCCAGTTCCTGCAAGTAAAGTCGGAAGTGAATGAAAAGCCTGACGCTATTGAGCTGCCGCCCTTTCAGAATGAAATTGTCTTTGACCGCATCGACTTTGAATATGAGCCGGGCGTGCCGCTGCTGCAAAATGTCTCCCTCAAGATTCGAAAGGGCGAAATTGTGGCCCTTGTCGGGTCGAGCGGAGCCGGAAAGACCACCCTGGCCAGCCTAATCCCAAGATTCTATGACGTCACGGGCGGTCGAGTCCTGATTGACGGCCACGACATTCGCGATCTCAAGCTCGGCTCTTTACGCTCGCAAGTGGGAATGGTGACGCAGGGCACCATCCTGTTTAACGACACCATTTTCAACAATATTTGCTACGGCAACGGCTTCCGGACCCGAGAGGAAGTGCTCGGAGCGGCTCGCGCAGCTCTGGCCCATGACTTCATCATGGAAAGGGCGGAGGGTTACCAGACCGTGATCGGCGAGCGAGGCCAGCGCCTCTCCGGAGGGCAGCGCCAGCGCCTCGCGATCGCCCGCGCCCTGCTCAAAAACTCTCCGATCCTCATTCTCGATGAAGCCACCTCCGAGTTGGATACGGAATCGGAAGCCCTGGTGCAAAAAGCTCTGGGCAATCTGATGGCGGGACGCACGGTTCTGGTGATCGCGCACCGGCTCACGACGGTGCGCCGCGCCGACCGCATTGTGGTTCTCGACCGCGGAGCAATCTCGGAAATCGGCACCCACGAAGACCTTATTACGCGGGGCGGCATTTACCAGCGGCTCCACGAACTCCAGTTTGTGGATGCGGAAGCTTAGGCGCGGCATAAAGGACGCCAGCGCCTCTGGCTTTTCTTTTTGCCCCTGCTATTTGAGGGAATATGATACGAAGCATGACCGGTTACAGCAGGGCCCGATCGGAGGAAGCGGACTTCTCTCTCGGCGTGGGAGTAAAATCCGTGAATCACCGGTTCCTTGACTTGCAGTTCCGGATGCCCGCTGAACTCGCGTCGCTCGAACCCTTGCTGCGGCGCAGCGTTAAAGATCACATTACCCGCGGCCATGTGGAAGTGAGCATCACCCTGGAACGGCCGGGCGCGGCCGAATTAAAATTGGATCGCAAGCTGCTGGACGCCTATGTCCGCGCCTGCCGGGAACTCCGGGCGGAGCTTGAATTCGGCGGAGACCCCGACTTGGTGGCGCTCCTGCGAATTCCGGGAGTAATCGCCAGCAATGGAGAAATCTCCGAAGAGGAGTTGGTGCGCATCCAGAAGGCCTTGGAAGGAGCGATGGAGAAGTCCCTCGAAACCCTCAACGAGATGAGGGCCTCGGAAGGCGCCGTGCTCGAGCAGGACATCCGCAGCCGGCTTGCACGCCTGGAAGAATTGCGCAAGGGCATCGCTAAGCTCGCCCGGCGTATTCCCAAGTATGCGCAGCAGCGCCTTGAAAAGCGGCTCCAGGAATTATTGGGCGCGGTCCACGTGGACCAGGCGAGGCTGGCCCAGGAAGTCGCTTACCTGGCGTCACGGTCCGATATTTCAGAGGAACTGACGCGCTTTCAAAGCCATCTGATCCAGACGCGCAGGCTTCTCAGCGAGAGCCATGAAGTGGGAAAGAAACTTGATTTCCTGCTTCAGGAGTTAAACCGGGAAGCCAACACGCTGCTCTCCAAGATTTCCGACGTTCCGGAAATTGGCGCGGAAGTCGGCCGGCAAGCCATTGAGATGAAATCTGAGATCGAAAAACTGCGGGAACAGGTGCAAAACATCGAGTGAAGGCTAACCCGGCAAACAAGCTCCCGAAAAGACGGGGCAGCATTTTTGTTATTTCTGCGCCTTCGGGCACAGGCAAAAGTACTTTAATCACGAGACTCCGGGTCCTGGTCCGCGGGCTGGCTTTCTCCGTGTCTTACACGACGCGGCCGCCGCGCGCCGGCGAGGAAAATGGGCGCGAGTATTTTTTTGTCTCCCCCGCCGAGTTCAAGCGGCGGATGGCGCAAAAAGAATTCATCGAGTGGGCCCAAGTGCACGGCCACTACTACGGGACATCCTGGCAACAGCTTCAGCAAGCCCAGGAAGCAGGACAGGATGTTTTGCTGGACATCGACGTTCAGGGTTACAAGAAGCTGCGCAAGCGACTTCCGGAAACGGTGGGCATTTTCCTGTTGCCGCCCTCTTTTCCCGACCTTGAAAAGCGGTTGCGCCACCGGCATAAAGACGCTCCGGAAGCGATTGCCAAACGCCTGGAAGCGTCCCGGAAAGAAGTGGCTCATTGGAAGGAATACGACTACCTGATTGTTAACGATCGCCGCTCCATGGCGGCACAATCGCTTCGCAACGTCATCCTTGCGGCGCGCTTGCGGCGCGGGTGCCAGGAACGTCGCGTCACGGAAATCTATAAAACTTTTTCGGGAGGATAGATGGAATTACCAAGCAGCATCGACAGCAAGTTTCGTTACATTCTGATCGCCGCCAAGCGGGCCCGGCAGCTTCAGGCGGGCGCCAGACCCATGGTGCAGTCGCCGTCCCGGAAAGCGACCAAGATCGCACAGCAGGAGGTAAGCGCTGGCTTGATCCCGGTTGAGAATATCGAGATCAAGACCGGGAACGGCGACCAGGAAAAGTAAAAGGTTCCCGGAAAACCAGGCTGGGATCGCGCCTGGCTTTGCAGACCCGGCCCTTGCAGTTCACAAAAATGGGGCTGCCACGGGACTTATCCTGAAAGCGGAGTATGATATTTAGAAGGGCAGGAAGGCCGTGATGCGCATCGGACTGGGAGTGACGGGAGGCATCGCCGCTTACAAGGCAGCGGAACTGGTGCGCCTTCTCCAGGACCGAGGCCTTGATGTTCAGGTGGTCATGACGGCCGGAGCGCGGAACTTCGTGACGCCTCTCACCTTCGCCTCATTGTCGGGGCACAAAGTCATTTCACAAATGTTCGGCGAGCGCGGTGAAGAGCCGAACGTCGAGAGCGCCATCGAGCACATCGCCGTGGCGCAGGGAATCGACGCTTTGGTGATCGCCCCGGCAACGGCCAACGTTATCGCCAAAATAGCGCACGGCGCGGCGGACGATTTCCTGACCACGCTGGCGCTGGCGACGAAAGCTCCCATCATCCTTGCCCCCGCTATGAACGTGAATATGTGGGAAAACGCCGCCACCCGGCAGAACGTGGAGACGCTTCGCTCGCGCGGTTGCACAATCATCGAACCCGATGAAGGCTACCTTGCCTGCGGCATGACCGGCACCGGGCGCATGGCTTCCGTCCAGACGATCGCCCAAACGGTTTATGAGACGTTACAGCTTCGGGATGACCTCAAAGGCGAGACCCTCCTGGTCACCGCAGGCCCGACTGAGGAGGCTTTGGACCCCGTTCGATACCTCACGAATCGCTCTTCCGGAAAGATGGGCTATGCCCTGGCAAAGGCCGGTCAAAAACGGGGGGCGAAAGTCTTTCTGGTCAGTGGTCCGACGCGCCTGGAAACGCCCCAGGGCGTTTCAGCGGAAGCGGTGCGAACCACGGCGGAGATGGCGGAAGCCACATTCCGTCATCTTGGTCAGGCAACCGTCGTTTTGATGGCGGCAGCGGTGGTCGATTTCGCTCCTGCGAGCGTCCAGCCGGAAAAAATCAAGAAGCAAGCAGGGCTTCTCACCGTGACGCTAAAGCCCACGCAGGATATTTTGGCAGAGGTCGCGCGGCGGCGGCGACCACATCAGATCGTAGTAGGGTTCGCCGCGGAAACCGGCCGGTTGCTCGAAAACGCCATCGCCAAGCTGCGCGAAAAACAGTTGGACCTTATGGTCGCAAACGATGTCACCGAGCCCGGCGCCGGGTT
>JAJYHU010000197.1 GCA_021784615.1 Acidobacteriota bacterium
TGTTTTCGGAAGTCCAACCGGAAATTGGCATATAGCTCCGCTCTGTGACTTACAGATCCCCCAATTCCGTAAGCCTTTCTCCTTGGCTTTGGCATTGAACCAGCGGAAAAATAGCGACGCTTGTGGCCCGCTAGTTAACCCACCGGTCGTTTCCGCTGGTTCTGATCAGATGCGAGCCTTTGCGGAGTTTCCCGAGCTTTCCGCGAATAAAAGACCCGCCCCTGAGAAACACAAGTTCAATTCCGTATGGGGATTCATCACCTGTGTGCTTCACAACGGCCTGAAAGCGCATGGTGGTGATCTTTCCGTCGGGATGGGGGAAATGCACGTCCAAAGTCACTCGGCTATTGGCCTCAAGGGTATGCTCCAAATGGATTCGTGCCCCGCTCTCGCTGATGTCGTGCAACCATCCCTGCCCCAGCGTCCGTTTTTTCCCTCTTCCGGGGGTCAATACGGTCACCGGGCAGATGATCTGGTATCGTGATGTCGTCCGTTTCTTAGGAGTCACTTCGTAATGTGTTTGTCACTTGGATAAGTCCATAAACCATAAAACCTACCTAGCATATTAGATGGACGTCAGAAAGACCATCCCCCTAAGGGGGATCAATGCGCCGATTTTCGGGTGATTTTTGAGGGAGAACTTAAGTCCATGGAACGTACAGTCGCCCCCCAAGGCCTGGCCAATGGCGTATCGAGCCGGTCCTTTTGACCTCTGAACGGCGGGAATCCGACTCACAAATGAATGGGGTTGCCGCCTTCTTAACTTTGCTGTGTCTTAACTGAAGCTAATTGCCCGGTCGATCGCTCAGTTCCTGCATCATCATTCCATGCCGAAGAACGATGAACGCGCTCAAAGTAGTGGAAAATGGCGTTTCGCCGGGGCTTAATGTCGAGCTTCCTGTGGATTGATTTGATATGCGATTTTGCGGTCTCTTCACTGATCGTGAGACGGTTGGCAATATCTTTCTTGCGGGCGCCGTTGGCAAGGAGTCCCAGGACTTCCCACTCTCGCGGGGTAAGTTCCTCCTGAGTCCTTTGCGTTGAGTCTGGCCCGTCGAAAAACCCTTCGATAATTTGGTTGGCTGCCTGCTCGGGAACCCATCGTGTACCGTGCGCGATGGTGGTTAGGGCCTGCTGAAGAACCATAGGGCTTTGCCGGGTTGAGAGGCATCCCCAAGCTCCCTTGCGGAACGCGAGCATATAGGCTTCCGGCTCAAGATCATCCATCAACACCAATACCCGGTGATGGAGACCAAATTGCGGAAGGTTCGAGATCTCGTCAATGTTCCGGCGAGAACCGCATGCATCGAGAATCAAGATGTCAGGCTGAGAACGCTTGATTTCTTCCAGGTTCCCAATGATCGAGTTCGCTTCCAGGACAACGTAAGCCACTCCCGTGCTTGCAAGCAACGCTGAAAGAGATCTTCTTATAAGGACCCGCGGGCTGATGACGCCGACTTTCATGAGGCCTTCCCTCTCGGTTTGCAGTGTTGCAGAACCAATTCAATTGAGATTTCCATATCCCCACTTACTCATTAGACCCACAAAGATAAATAAGAATGATTCGGGTGTCAGTTCAAAACTGCTCACGCATGTGTTCAAAATTGCTCAGGACTGGTAATGGGAATGCACTATCGTGTGGAGCGGGCTGAACACCGGCAAAAGTCACCGGGTCGGCCCCCCCGGGCTTGCAACCTCCGTCCCCCATCATTAACTAATCACTCGATACTAAGCAGTAACAGTAAGAACTATATAAGATTTTCTTTATTTAAGTCAAATTGAATTACTCTCCCGCCTTTTTGTCTCTGATTTGCGATGCAGCAACACTTCATCCCTGCTCTGGAGCGATGCTTTGCCCGCCGCAAATTCCCACCGTGACAAAGTACAGGCGAAAATACTCTTGCAATGAGAGTATGCAGAAACTACTATTTGCCTCTTTAGGACCGGACACCGGAAATGGAACCCATCCCCGCCGATCGGGATGAACTCGAAAATCTTGCAGGTTACCACCGCTGCATGGATCGCATTTGCGCCGCATGGCCGGGACTTCTGGCAAGGCGCGCCGAGCGCCTGGCGCGCGCTGCCGCCCACGCGGGACATCTTTCTCCTGCCGCCTCCAATCCCGCGGCGGTCTACCGCCGGCTTACTGAAACGCTCAAGCAGTTTGGGATTACCCCGGAGCTTGATTGAGCCTCCCTTCATCACCCTTTGCGAAATGGCCTGCCGCGGCGGACGATGGGCGCAGTGGGCGCGCGGCAAGATGAACATCGGCAGGCGCAACTTGCCGCCACAATCTTCAGTCTCAGTGGTAGAATGCCGGAGGTTGAACCGGTCATATCGCCGCGCGCGGGGCCTTCCGTAATTCCAGGCGAAACGCACGAACCCGCGGCGGAACACGCCACGAGCGCACGACGCGCATAAAAAACAGCTGGGAGCAACTGCCATGCGGATGCGAACTTACCTTCTGTTTCCTGCAATGACGATGTCGCTGGGATGGGGGTTGCGAGGATCCATTGGAGGCAGTTTCCTGGGGGCCATGATTCCCGGGGCGCTTGTGGCCCTGGCTTTGTGTTTTTTGCTCGGGCATGACGAGAATGATGCGGGACTGGTCGCCGCTTTCGGAGCCGTGGGCGTAGGTTTTGGCGGAGAGATGACCTATGGCCAGACGGTGGGAGCGATCCTCAAACCCTCCGCCTATTTTTGGGGGTTGACAGGCCTGACGCTCAAAGGCGCCATTTGGGGTTTGATGGGTGGGGCGATCCTGGGCATCGCGCTTTCACGCCAGCGGCCTTCCAGAAAAAAGCTGGGCATCGCCCTGGGCCTGTTGATTGCAGGAGCGTGGATCGGCTGGAAGCTGGTCAACGAACCCAAACTGATTTACTTCTCAGATCGCATCAACAAGCCGCGGACGGAGATATGGGCCGGCTTTTTGATTGGCGCGTTGTTACTGCTCGCCTACTTGCTGAAGGAAGGCATTGGCAAAGTGCCGCTGCGGTTTGCGCTTTGGGGCGCGCTGGGCGGCGGCATCGGATTCGGCGGAGGCGGCAGCATCTTCGCGCTCGCCCAAATTTTGCACTTCGGGCCGGCAGGCTACTCCTGGTGGAAGACCATGGAGCTGACTTTCGGGTTCTTCTTTGGACTGGCGCTTGGCTGCTGCTCGTGGCAATTGCGCCGCGATATCAAAGGCCCCAACACTCCCGCGCAAGCCGAGGCGAGCAGCAGAAAGCAACTGTGGCTTCCGCTCTTGGCCATCGCCGCCCTGATGGGCTTTATGATTTGGTTGAACCTGGCTGATTTTGTGCGTTTTCCGGATCTCATTGCCGGATCAGGCTTGCTGCTGGCGGCGTTGTGCTGGCGTGAACAAGCCTGGCACATTGCCATCACCATAACGTTTGCGGCGTTCATTCTTGATCTGACCCACGGTTACATTGTTCACAATATGAGCGCGGCGGCGTACTCCTGGATTTTTGCCGTCATCTCGATTGTCTCGGCGCTCTATTTCATCCAGCGCCGCCAGCTGGACGGCAAGCCCATGATGGAGTGGTCGTTCCTGTTTCTTCTGTGGACTTCCGTTATCATCGGCATGTTTAAGGTTGCGATAACCAATGCCACCGGCATCATCTTTCTCGCAATGGGAATCATCGTGACTTGGATCTATTTCGCGGTTTTCGGCACTGTCCCTGCCGGGCATGGCGCGTAACACTTGGTGGAACAGAGCGGGCTAGGGTCCGGTCAGTTTGCGAGCCCGCATTCGGTTTTTATGTTGGCGCCTTGCGCTTGCAGCGCGGGCAAGGCAAAAGAACGTGGTGAAATCATCGATTGGGAGGGAAGTAAATGGACGACGTGAAGGATTCGGTCAGGATTAACCGGCGTCAACTTCTGCTGGCCTCGATGGGATTGGCGGCGGGGCTGGGAGTTGGGGAAATGGCTTTAGGCCAGGATTGTGAAGCGAAGAAGGGCACTGTCCGGGACCGTCTGTGGTTGTTTGCCAGCCCGGCCAACGCCGACTATCCGTATCACCAGCGCCGGTCTTTGATGACTCCCGCCGAGGGCGCATTTTACCTGGATGTTCCTAACATTCTGATGATTCAAAACCACACCAAGTGGGGTGAGTTTGTCTCGCCTTTATCTCAATATGCGATTGCGCTGCGGCCCCTGAAGCGAGTGGTATGGTCGCTGGTGGGGAGCAGCGGTTATACGACGCCGGAATACCGGGCGGAAGTGATGGAGATGGCGAAGCACACTCCCAACTTTACGGGTCTTTATATGGACGACTTCTTTTTCACGGGCAAGAAGCGTGAGCGGGAAGGCCGGCAGGCAGCCTTGACGCTGGACGAGTTGAAGGGAATCCGCGAGCAGGCCCAGGGGCCGGGTAAGAAACTCGATATCTGGGTGACTTTTTATACCGATTTGCTCGCCCTTCCTTTAGGCGATTATTTAAAGCTCATCGATGTACTCACCCTTTGGACGTGGAGATCGGAAGACCTACAACACCTGGAATCGAATTTCAGAAAGACGGAACAGCTACCCTCGCATTTAAGGAAGACGCTGGGATGCTACTTCTTCGATTTTACGAAGAGAGAGCCGTTACCCATACCCCAGATGAAGCTGCAATGCGAGGCCGGACTGGAGTGGCTCCGGCAGGGCAAAATCGAGGGGATCGTTTTCCTTTCCAATTCGGAGGAAGATTTGGGATTTGAAAGCGTCGAATGGACGCGCAAATGGATTCGGAAAGTGGGAAACATAAAGCTCTGAGAGAATCCACAGTTCACTTCGGGGGCGCATCGGCGGCGCCTACGTCGTTGCTTCCCGCGCGTAGAGCATGTAAGCGACGGCGGGTGGCGACGCGCCCTGGTGGAAGCTCCAGGCAAGATCCCGCAGCGCGCGGTCCGGCGCGGAATAACGCTCGCGCTGGCGCAAAAAGTCGATCCAGGATTCAACGACGAACGTTTCGACAAAGCGCTCCGGCTGCTGCGCGTCCTGATAAACTCCCCAATTGATGGCGCCGTTGCGCAATCGCATTTCCCGCACCCGATGGATGGCGTGCGTGAACGCGGTGCAATCTTCCGGGCGGATCTCGTACTCGATTGTTATCATCACGGGTCCATCGTCGTGATGAGGCTCAATCACCACCTGCGGCGCCGCGCGGTTGAGCGCATAAGGGCTCAAGTCCGGCGGCATTTCCTCCAAAAGATGGAATCGGCGCCCCAGCGGAAGGCTCACAAGCGCGCTGACTGCCGCCGCCGCAAGCGCCGTGGGCGTTGAGAGATGTTCCGCCAGAAAACCCCACAGGGCGCTGCCGGAAGCGATGCCGCCCCAGAAAATCATCTGATAAGTTCCAAGCGCCCGGGCCTGGACCCAGGGCGGTGTGGAGATTTGCACGGTGACGTTCAGCGTGGAGAGCGCGCTCGTCCAGCCGAATCCCGCCGCCAGCAGCGCCAGGACGATGAGGGGCACGCTTCGCTCAAAAGCGAGCGTCGCCAGTGTGCCGGCAAAGATGACGGAAGAACCGGCCACAATCATGTCCGCCGAGAACCGCTGCCGCAGCCGCGGCAGGTAAGACGCTCCGGCCACCGCTCCCGCGCCCAGGCAGCCGTTCAGAATGCCGTAGGCCATGGCGCCCTGGCGCAGATCCTGCCGGGCCACCACCGCCAGCAGCGCCCACACGGCGCTTGCAAACACCGCAAAGGCGAAGGTGCGGACGAAAGTCGCCCGAAGCTCGGGCGTGTAGCGCAGGTATCGAACCCCGGACCACAACGCTCCCGACAAGCGTTCCGCCGGAAGCGCGCTCTTGTAGAGCGGGGTGCTCCGCCAGTGATACAGCACCGCAACCACCGCCACGAAGGAGAGCGAGTTGAGCAGAAACACCGCGCCCGCGCCCCGGCTGACGATCACAAAGGCCGCCACCATCAGGCCGCCCAGCGCCGGCCCCACCGCCCGCGCCAGGTTGTAGCCGGCGCTGTTCACCGCGACAGCGTTCGGCAGCTCTTGGCGCGGAACCAGCTCCGGAATAATCGACTGCCAGGCGGGGCCGTTCATGGCGGCGCCCACGTTCAGCAAAAAGGTAAGCGCCAGCAGCGTCCAGGGTGAAATGACGCCCGCAAAAGTCAAAACGCTGAGAATGGCGACCGTGGCCAGCATCCAGGCCTGCCAAAAGATCAGCAGCAGCCGCCGGTCCAGGATGTCGGCAATCACTCCGGCGGGATAGCCCAGCAGCAGAATCGGCAGGCCGGCCGCGGTCTGCATCAAGGCGATCAGCAAGGGCGAAGTGGTCAGCGAAGTCATCAGCCACGTGCCCGCCGTATCCTGCATCCAGCTTCCCACGTTCGACACCACGGAAGAAGCCCAGACGTTGCGAAAA
>JAJYHU010000010.1 GCA_021784615.1 Acidobacteriota bacterium
AAACCCGCCGCTATGGAAAAGCAAAAGCCGCGGATCTAAAGATCTGCGCTGCGAAAGCCGATGGCGGGGTAAACCCGGCGGTCCTCTCGTCCCTCGGGGCAGGCTCCGAGCGCCGCTACAGAAAACCCACACACAGATGGCACGGTACGCCATGTATGCGACAGCCGCAAACCATAAAAGCCGGCGCTCCCCTCGTCCCTCGGGGCAGGCTCCGAGCGCCGCTACAGAAAACGCTGGCGGGCGGCAGATGTTTTCGTTGGACTATTTTGCCGGCATATATTTTTCCACCCAGTTGAGCGCATCGGGCACGTATGCCGGGGGGAGTTCGTGGCCGGAATCGAACCAGATCAAATTGGTGTTGGGTCCTTTAATGTAGTCGAGATAAGACGCTTCAACCTTGCCGGGGATGCCCAGCGTATCTTTCCGGCCCATGAGCATAAGGAAGGGCGTCTTGCCGACTCCCCACGTATAGTCGATGGGCGAGGCGGGCGTATAGCCGGGGCTGTACAAGGGCGGGACGCAGGCCACGGCCACTTTGATGAGCGGCTCGACTGACAACAGATAGAACGCGTCCATGCCTCCCATGCTGTAGCCGACCAGGCCAATGCGCTTCATGTCGATGTCGCCGCGCTTGGCCATGTACTCAAGCGCCCGCTGGTAGTCCTTGGTGGTCTGGATGCTGATTTCCGCGTAGGTGAAGTAGTTGAGGACGGGAGGCGCACCCGGCGAGATGAAGGGGTTGACCTCGTGGTAGCCGATCATGTTGCTGCGCTCGCCGTGCGTGGCCGCGTCCAGAGCCAGAATCGCGTAGCCCGCCTTGAGCAGCGCCCGGCGCATCAGCGCGCCGTGGTAAATATTTTTTTCGACGTACCAGACGTCCTTGGACCCGGACCAGCCGTGCAGCAGCAGCACCAGCGGATACGGCTTCGTTCCCGTTTTGGGAAACACCAGGTAGCCGGGCACCAGAAATCCCTGCGCGCCCCGGAAAACAATCTTTTCCTTCACACTATCGGGCCTGTTCCACCGCCAGACCACTTGCGCGTCCAGCGGGATTGACCGGTCAATCCCAAAGAACGGCAGCCGAGCAAGGAACGCCTCTTTTGATACCCGAGGATAGGGGGTTGTTGGCTGCTGCGCCGCGGCTGCCCCGCAAAACACAATTCCGGCAAAAAACAATCCTGCCGCCAGAGGAACAAATCCTTTTATGAAACCTTTGACTGCTTGACGCCTGCCCATGCCTTAAATCCTCCCTACAATGACGAAATTTGATGAACAAGTATAAACCAGCATTCATGAATTGGGACACAACGGATAGCCGCGAAGAAGTTGCTGCCGCCAAAAACCCGTTTAAATGAGATGTAGCGCAAGGCCCGCGTGGAGCGGCCATTGGCCCTCCGGCCTTGCGGGTTTTCAAGCCTTGCTGTTTTATGTTCAGGCGAACGCCGGAATGATAAGAACTTGAAATGCCGCAGGGCTTGGGCGACGCCGGTCCCCGCGGAAAAGCAAAACCCGCGGATCTGACGCGCTACGGAAGGGGCGATGACGAGGTGAAGCCGGAAATCCGGCGGTCATAGACCGCCGCTACAGGAAACGCTCACTTGCTTTCGCTAGCCAGCTTGTAGACGATCACGGCGGAATCGGGCTGCTTTGCAAGCACCACCTGGAGGCCCTGCTCCATCAGTTGGCGGCCGGTCATCTGCTTTGCGCCGGGGACGTCCAGATTCCTGACGGAGTAATTCGCATCGGCCTTCAGACCCTTCAGTTGAAGCCGCATTGTTTCGCACGGGCTCGCCGCGCGGCGGAAAGCCTGCACCATTCCTTTGCCCGCGCCGGGCCGGTTATATTCCCAGGCCATCCAGGACTGGCGCGTTGGGTCATAACGCGTCAACGGATAGTAATCGCCAAAGTAGTCCGGGGCCACCTCGTGATATTGCGCCAGCATGTGGCGCAGGCGGGCGTAGTCGGTGTCAGTGCGGCGCAGGTCCCATGCCAGATTGATCTGCGGCCCCCAGGCGCTGCGAAAAACATAATTGCTTTGCCCCACGGTGGGCGTGCCAAAGAAGGGAATCCAGAGCGCAATGCCGTAACTGGCGTTCTGGACGCCCACCGGCTCATAAGTGTAATCGCTGCGATGGAGCGGCACGGCGCGGCGCAGCGTTTCAAGATCGTTGCGGCGGCCGCCGCTTGCGCAAGTGTCGATCAGGATGTTGGGGTGCAGGCGGTGCAGCTCGTCGAGGTAATGAAGAAAGCCCTCGACATACCGGATTTCGGTAATTCCTTCCCGGTTGGGCCGGTCGTTGTCGCGCCAGAAGGCAAGCGGCGCAATGTTGAAGTCCGTCCGGTAGACGTCGATCCCTTGCCGGGTGATCAGGCGGTCCATGCGATGGACCAGCCAGTCGACCGCCGCCGGGTCTCCCAGGTTGAGCAGCCGCTGGCCGTGCTTTTCTTCCTGCGGAGTTCGCAACAGCCAATCCGGGTGCTCGGTCCAAAGCCACGTGCCGCGCGTCACGCGTTCCGGTTCCACCCAGACGATGGTTTTCAGGCCGCGCGCGTGGGCGTAGTCGGTGACGGCGCGCAGACCGTGCGGAAAGCGCTTGGGGTCCACTTCCCAGGTTCCTGTGTTAACCCAGCTTCCATTGTTCACGTACCAGCCTGCATCCATCCACCAGTAGTCAGGATGGATTTTTTCTTCCAGGTAGCGGCGGATAAAATATTCCTGGTTTTGCTGGTCGCCATGCACCATCTCGTCCGTCCAGAGCGCGCTTGAGGCCGCCACGCGCGGCCCCAGCGGTTTCCCTCCGGGGCGGGGAACGTTGTGCGCAAGCATCCAGCGGCGCCAGACGTCCTGCGAGCGAATCCATCCGCCCTGGTAGAATTGCAGCGCCACCAGCGGCGTTCGCACTTGCTCGCCGGGATGCAGAATGAAGTGGGTCAACTGCTGCCCGGCGCGAACTTCCAGGCCGCGCTCGGCGTCCCGCGTAAACTCTGCCGCCCACTGACCGGGCCATCCGAGCGCCACAATCACGCCCTCGCCGGACCAGTGAATATTGAAATAACAGAGGCTGCCGTCGGTGGGACGTCCGCCTTCGCTTGCAAGCTGCAGGCCGGATTTCGGTTCCAAAGTGGTCTCGAGCGGCTCATAGTCGGTGGGGCTGGCCGAACTGCCCTGGAAGTGGTGAAGGACAAATTCTCCTCCGCCGTTGCGCCAAAAGCGCGTGTCCAGCGCCTGAATATCCTGCAAGATGGGCGTATCATCCGTCCCGGTGTTCTTAAAGTAGAGCGTCCATTCGACGGTGGGGAAATCATGATAGGCGACGGCCACGCAGCGAACCTCCAGGCCGGTTTTGGGGTCCGTGTAAGTGAGAACGTACTTGGTGCGCTGCGCGTCAAGCCTGCGGACGGTGCGCTCAAATTTCCAGCCGGCAAGGAAGTCTTTTGACGGCTTTCCAGCATAGATAAAGGAAAACGGCGGCGCGGATGTAAAGGCCAGATGCAGGGGGGCAACGGGAAGATCGCCCAGCCACACCGTCTTGCCATTTTCCAGCGTGACGCGGGCGTTTGCCCACACCGCTTCGCCGCACCACTCAGCCTGTTTGCGGTTGCCATCTTTCAGCTCAAAATCGGCCGCGCCGCCGAGTGCGGCGTCCACGGCCGCTGCCGGCGTCCCCACAAGAATTTCGGGGCTTTGGTACTTCTTCTCACCGTGAGCCACCACGGAAAATACCTGCTTGCCGTTCGTGTATCCGCAGGCGTCGTAATGGCCGTCCAGGCCCACGATGGCGTGGAAGGATTTTGCGGGGCTTGACAGATGGACCTCAACCTTTTCGAGGCCGCCCAGATACAGGCCGCGCCGGTAGGTGGTTCTAAAGATTTGGAGCGGCGCGCCGTCGCGCTGGTTGCGCTGCAACTTTCCGCGCGCGTCCTCGACCCTCAGGTAGGATTCCGGCGGAGCTTCCTGGACTTTGCCTGCAAACTTTTGCGCCGCCCACCGCTCCGCCCGGGCAAGCTCGCCGGGTGAAGACTCAACCGCGCGCGCCGCAAAGGGCAGCGCAAGCTGGAGAAGAAAAGTGATCCGAAGAATCAGCAGCAGTTTTTTCACGCTCTGGTACCTCCCTCAGATGGGGCATATCCGGTTGGTCGAAACCGCCGAACCGATATCATACCTCCAACAAACGAAACCGGCCCTGTTGTTGAAGATTTCGGAGGTTGGCGCGGCAGGGCAAGCGGCCGCACAATTTCGGGATAACCACACCCGTGAGGCCTGCACAGGCATCTGTGATGCGGGTCACTTCAGGCCCCAGCTCATGTCCGTATCCTGTGAAGGAGAAACGACCCTACCGAACTTAGAGTCCGTAACGGAGGTGAAGAGCGATGAACGGCATCTCCTGGGCGCGAAAGCTGGTGTTGGTTTTCTTCCCGGTTGTGGCGGGGGCGTCGATGGCATGGGCGCAAATGCCCAGCCACGTCCCCATCCCGAAAGACAATCCCCAAACCCCTGCCAAGATTGAATTAGGAAAGCAACTCTACTTTGATCCGTGGGCATCGAGCACAGGAACCGTGTCCTGCAACTCGTGTCACAACATTATGGCCAATGGAACCGACAACCGGCCGGTTTCGATGGGCGTCCACGGCGACCTGGGAGACCGCAATGCTCCCACGGTTTTCAACGCGGCGTTCCGCTCCGTGCAGTTTTGGGACGGGCGCGCACGAAGCCTTGAAGAACAAGCGAAAGGTCCGCTGATGAACCCGGTGGAAATGGGCATGCCGAGTGAAGTGGTGATTACGGCAAGGATCAAGTCCATCCCCGGATACCGGAAGGAGTTTGACGAGGTGTTCGGCGGCCCCGATCCCATCACGTTCGATCACATCGCGCAAGCCATCGCCAGTTTTGAGCGGACCCTGATCACTTCCCCGAGCCCCTATGACCGCTACAGGCGGGGAGACAAGAGCGCGCTTACGTCCGCGGCCCAACGCGGCCTGAAGCTCGCGCAATCGGCGGGCTGCACAACCTGCCACAGCGGACCGATGTTCAACGGGCCCGCGGAGCCCATGGGCACGGGCTTTTACATGCAGTTCCCGCTGAATAGCGACAATGAGTACGTTAAAAAGTACAACCTAACGGCAGATCTTGGCCGCTTTGAGGTGACTCACCAGGATGCCGATAAACACATGTTTGTGGTGCAGTCGTGGCGGAACGTCGAGATCACCGCGCCCTACTTCCATAATGGGTCGGTGAAGAGCCTTGATGAAGCCGTGCGCGTGATGGCCAAGACGCAACTGAACCAGACCCTGACCGGTGCGCAGGTCCAGGACCTTGTGGCCTTTCTCGACAGCCTGACCGGCGGTTTCCCTCATATCACCATGCCGCGCCTGCCCGAGACGCCCAACACCACGCCCCTCGGTCAATGATCGCCTCTCGATCGGCATTATTGCGGGCCGGCAGCGAAGCGGCGGGTCCGATCCCCGCTGCGTGCTGCCGTGCGTCCGCGCCCTGAAAACAATGTCGCTTCGGGTCGCGGCGGTTTACCCTGCTTTTTTTCAAGTGTCCCGCCGGGCGATACTATTCAAAGGGTAAATAGAACTTTGTGCGGCGGGATGCCGTACTAAAGTCATATTGTCCAAACGGGCACCGACCGATACCATAATACCGGAAAGTTCAAGTTCATAACTTCCAGTGGAGCTGTGAATGGTGATGCCCTTTGTGGTTTTAGCAGTTTCGACCGCCCTGTTTTTCTTCTATCTACAGGCGACATGTGAGGGGGTCTTGCGGCGCGAGTTCGCGCATCCGTATTTTCTGGAGGTCATCAGGGCCATTCGGTTGGAATTCCCGCTCCTGCGCCAGGAGCTTGCCGAAAACGTTCCCATGAATTATTCGGAGATGCAGCTCGCTTTGCGATGTGACTTTGTGGCGCTCGAATATCTGCTGAAGAGCAGCGACCGCAAGCGCCGCCACCTTTCCCGGCCTGAAAAGCTTCTAATGGTCTATTGCCGCTTTCTGCTGTTCGCAATGCCCATCCGGCATGCTTTAAATCTCCATGAGAAGCAAGCCGTTCTGAAATTGGCGGCCATGCTTCAGTTTTTTGCCAATTTGACGGGTGAACGGCTGAGCGTAAACCCTGTCGGCAATACTGCTTCGAGCCTTTAATCCTGAAAGATTCCATCCGGGGGGGGAGTCCTTCGTGGTCACCGCATTGCAGCAAAGGAAGGTTCTGATCTTTGGAGATGAACCCTCCATCCGAAACCTTCTACATATTTTTGAGGAAAAGCTAAAGCGACAGAATGCGGGGACCGAAGA
>JAJYHU010000157.1 GCA_021784615.1 Acidobacteriota bacterium
GCGTCCTGCGGACTCCGTTTTGGGCTTCCAGGTGACCATGTCCTGACACCCTCCTGGCATCAAGGTTTGTTGGTCCGATGAAAAGTGCATCAGTCTTTGTATAGAGTGCAACGCGGGATGGACATTAGGTGAGGAAAAACTCAGCGGCTAGCTCCTTCCAGTCCTGGCTGGAGAGATGTTCCGTTAAGGTCTCAATCGCCAAGCCGCCGTCCTGCGCCATGGCCCCGGAGGTCACCAGCATGCGCGCCCGCAAACGAGCGGCAGGTTCTTCCATCCATCGGTGGGCGAAGGCGCCACTCAGCAAATTGCGAAAGTTGGTTTTGGCATCAGGTGCCTGAACGGTCACCCCAGCCAGCCTTCGCCGTAAGGATCGCACCCCAGCAACTCAGGGTCCCTCAGGACGGCTTCATTAATGTTCCACACTTCGCCTTCAATGGGCGAGACCAGTTCGACTTTTGTTCCGTCCCTGATAATCGTTACGAACTTCTGACCTTGGCGGACCCACTGTCCTCGCTTCGGCATCAGAACCTCGCTCATTTTGCCGATTAGCCGCGCACCGAAATCGTCCAGGCCCACACGCACAAAATTGGGGCTTTCTCCGAGCGCCCAAGTGTGGCCAGGGTGGTAGCGAAGATTGTTTCGAACCTCGAATCCCCCAACCACTACCGGCTGTAGCCTGAGTATAGAAGCGGTCTTTGCCTCAACGGCCTCCGCTCGCTGGACTGCCGGTTGCTTGCTCCGCAGGTAATCAATCAGCAAGAAGACCGCGAATGTTGCTAAAACCAGTATGGCTGTCATCGAAGATCTCCTTTCCGGTCTCCTCCGGTTCTTCCGCAATTTAGAGGAGCAATGCGCATGCCATCTTGTGCAAAGCCCCAGCCTTCTGAAAGCAATCCGGCTATGTCATTGAAATAGCGGCATTAAGTCAAAGGAGGAAGAGCAGTTGGCTGCAAAGCGTATTGCGTTTTTCATGGGTCGAGCGTTGAACAATACAACACCTGTCGACATGTGAGGCCAGATTTTCCAGGCCTAGGTTAATGAGAAAAAAGGCCTAAGTAGAAGAGAGATGCGGCGATGAAAACCACATCACCACATGTTGCTGTTTTCAGCGGCTTTCAGGAGCCTAATCCTAAAGAAGGAATGATGCCGGTCAAAAATCTCCCCGGAAGCCACGCCGGGTTCATGATCACTGATCATTCTCCGGCCTGTCGCCGCCGAAAGTACCATTTTTCGATTTCGACAGCCAGGAAGATGAGCGCGCTCACGCCCACCGTTAGACCAAAGTCCGCGGCCGACAATGCCGTGGTCCGGAAAACACTCTCAAGAAACGGGACGTACACCAGAGCAAGTTGAAGAATAACAGTAAGCGATACGGCCCCCAGCAAAGCTCTGTTTGAAAGCAGACCCATTTGAAACAACGATTGGCGTTCTGAGCGGATCGCCAGAACATTCGCCATCTGAGAAAGAGTCAGAGTGGTAAACGCCATCGTTTGCCAATTCGGGTTGCCCGCCCGCCAGTAGCCGTAGCCAACGCCCAGCGAAAGCAGTCCCATCAGGAGTCCCACCCAAATAATGTGGCGGCCCATGCCTCGTGCGAAAAGGCTCTCCCGCGGAGCGCGCGGCGGGCGGCGCATCGTGTCGGATTCGGCCGGTTCCACGCCCAGAGCCAAGGCGGGAAGGCCGTCCGTCACCAGGTTCATCCACAAGATTTGCAGCGGCAGCAAGGGCAGCGGCATTCCGAAGAGCGGGGCCGCGAGCATCAGCCATATCTCTCCCGAATTGGTTGCCAGCATATACTTGACGAATTTCCGCATGTTGTCATAGATCACCCTGCCTTCTTCAACGGCAGCAACGATGCTGGCGAAGTTGTCGTCCAGCAGAACCATGTCCGCGGATTCTTTGGCAACGTCGGTTCCGGTGACGCCCATCGCGACGCCGATATCCGCCTTCTTCAGCGCGGGCGCGTCATTCACTCCATCGCCGGTCATCGCCACAACCTGCCCCCGCCGGTGAAGTCCTTCAATAATTCTGAGCTTGTGTTCCGGAGAAACTCGCGCGTAGATCGAAACCGTCTCGGTCGCAAGTTCCAGCTCATCATTTGAAAGGCCGGTGAGCTGCTGCCCCGTCAAGGCTGAATCGTCGCCTATGATTCCAACTTGGCACGCAATGGACCGCGCCGTCAAAGGGTGGTCGCCGGTAATCATCACCGGACGAATTCCTGCAGCTTTGCAGGTGGCTACGGCCGATGCCGCCTCGGGCCGCGCGGGATCGATCATTCCGATTATTCCGACAAACGTCAGGTCCCGCTCCAGGGTTTCGTCCCTATCTTCAGGCGGAAGCGACTCGATAAGTCGAAACGCCACGCCCAGCAATCGCATCCCGTCGGCTGCAAGTTTGTCCTGCGCAACGGAGATTCGATCACGCCACGCCTGATCCAAAGTCTCGCTGCTGCTCTGAACCCAAACGGACCTCGATAAGTCGAGCAGTCCGTCGACAGATCCCTTTGTGATAACGAGATAGTCTGAAGGAGTTCCTTCGCATGCAACTTTGATTCCCGTGGGGAGCAAGTTGTGATCGGAAGGGATGTGGTGCACCGTGGTCATCCGCTTGCGTTCGGACGTAAAGGGAACTTCGGCCACGCGGGGTAACAGCCGCTCCAAGTCAGGCTTCGACAGCCCCGACTCCGCCGCGGCCACCACCAGCGCAACCTCCGTGGGATCGCCTAGCGGCATGGAGGAGTCCGCTTCGCCGGCGGCCCGGTGAACCACGGCGTCGTTACACAGCGTCCCACCCGCCAGCATAAGTTGGAATCCGGACTGTTCAGCTTCAGGAAGTTCGTCGATCCCGAATGCTCCGTCCGAGAGTTTCACCTCGCAGTCGGGAAGCTGGAGAATTGTGACCGTCATGCGGTTCTCGGTCAGCGTTCCCGTTTTGTCGGAACAGATCACCGTGACGGAACCCAGGGTTTCAACGGCCGACAATTTGCGAATCAAGACCCGCCGCCGGAGCATCCGCTGCGCTCCAAGCGTCAGAGCGATTGTCATGACGGCCGGCAACCCTTCCGGAACTGCGGCAACAGCAAGGCTGACGGCGGTCAGGAACAGGATCTTCAGGTCCACTCCCCGAAGCCACCCCAGAAAGAAAATCAGCGCCACAATCGCCACGGCCGCGGCCGCCAGCACCTTTCCAAGCTGCCCAAGACGCTGTTGCAGCGGCGTCGGCTCCCGCCTGATCTGCTGAAGCATTCCGGCAATATGCCCGAGTTCAGTGCGCATCCCCGTCTCGGTCACCACGGCCTCGCCGCGCCCCGAGGCAATGAAGGTCCCCATATAGGCCATGTTGCGCCGGTCGCCGAGCGGAACATCCGCAAGCTCAAGC
Source organism: Acidobacteriota bacterium (assembly GCA_021784615.1). GTDB lineage: Bacteria > Acidobacteriota > Terriglobia > UBA7540 > UBA7540 > JAMCXS01. The sequence goes on from JAJYHU010000157.1 coordinate 3,379, forward strand.
GCACGGCTGATTTTCCTTACCGGCTGCGACTCGCCGGTCAGGGCGGCCTCCTGTGTTTGGAGATCCGCGCTTTCAATCACGCGGCAATCGGCGGGAACAAGGTTTCCGGATTCAAGAAGAAGAATGTCGCCGGGGACCAATTTGAGCGCGGAGGATTCGCGCACTTCCCCGCCCCTCCGAACTCTCACGGAAGGAACCGTCATCTTCTTTAGAGCGGCCATCGCCTTCTCCGCCCGGTACTCCTGGCTGAAACCCAAGATCGCATTCAAAATCACGATGGCTGCGATAGCGATGGCATCGTTGTAATCGCCAAGCAAGGCGGAAATCACCGCGGCGACGATCAGGATGACGACCATCAGTTCCGTCATCTGGTCCAACAATATCCGCCAGGGGCTTTTGGTTCCGCTTCCGGTGAGTTCGTTGCGGCCGCAGGCCGCAAGGCGGCGAGTAGCCTCAGCCTCACTCAGTCCGGCGGCTCGGTCAGTCCCAAGTTTCTCCGCCGCCGCCGACGCATCGATTTGGTGCCAATAAGTCATGAGAATTGGATGACCGTGAAAGGCCTGCGCCAACCGAAGGCGGTTTTCTCAGGCCGCCGCGTCCTGTACAGTTTACGCCATGTTCCAGTTATCGGTCAGCGGGAGGATAACAAACCAGGGCGCGTGGAAAGTCTGGCAACACTCGAAGCCCAGCCGCCCATTGCTGAGAAAAACAGTTAGCGCTATGCTACGGGCTGTCCGCTGGGTCATAATGGAACTTCCATCGCCGGCGCGCGGCAGAGTCACTTGGGAGACAGGACGGAGAAGCGGTTCGCGAGGAGCGCATTGATTCCTTCAGGAAATTCACCAACGGACATGAGTATGAAAATTCGCAGGTCGATGAGCTGGGGCAGCCGGCTGGCGGCGCTCGGCGCGCTTTGCCTGGCGATGCTGCTGGCAGCGGCGGCGTGCGCTCAGTCACCCAAGGATTTAGAGCCGCACGGGTACGTCAACGACTTTGCTGGAGTGATCAATCCCGAAACACAGCAGGAGTTGACCGCGCTCTGCGCGGAAGTGGACCAGAAGGCGCAGGCTCAAATTGCCGTCGTCACCGTCAAATCGCTTAACGGCGAGCCGATTGACGACTTTTCGATTGACCTGGCGACGCACTGGGGCATCGGCCCCAAGCAGAAGGACCGCGGCGTGATGATCCTGCTGGCGCCGAACGAACATCAGTATCGGTTTGAGGTTGGATACGGCCTTGAGCCGATTCTGCCGGACGGGCTGGTGGGCGATTTTGGCCGCCAAGCCAAGCCTCTGCTGCGCGCCGGAAATTACAGCCAGGCGTTGTTGCTGATGACCAGGCGCGTGGCGGCGGTGATTGCCAAAGACCGCGGCGTCGCTCTCAGTTCGCTCTCCGGGCAGCCGCCCAGCCCACCCGAGAACCAGGCAGAAGCGCCGCCGGGGTCCGGACCGAATTTCCTGCCCCTGCTGATGTTCCTGTTCATGCTGTTTTTCCCGTTTATCGGACTGCTGACGCGCCTGCTGGGCGTTCGCGGCCGTTCCGGGCGCGCGCACAGCGCGTGGTGGTGGGGCGGTCCGTGGCTTTTCGGCGGGATGGGCGGCGGCTGGGGCGGAGGCTCGTGGGGCGGCGGCGGATTTGGCGGAGGAGGAGGATTCGGCGGATTCGGCGGCGGGTCGTTTGGCGGCGGAGGAGCAAGCGGAGGCTGGTAGGCCGGAGCGGAGATTATGGAAAAATTATTGGCGGAGTTCAAAGAGAAGTTGCAGACGGCAGCGGGCGCGAACCTGAAGGCCGTCGTGCTTTTTGGTTCGGCGGCGCGCGGAGAATATCACGAGCGGCACTCGGATTTGAATGTGCTCTTGCTGCTGGAGCGGGCCCAGGCCCAGGATATTGAGGCGCTCCATCCGGCGGCGGCGTGGTGGGAGCGCAAGAAGCTTCCTGCGCCGCAGGTCTTCACCCTCGGGGAATTGCGCGCTTCAGCGGATATTTTTGCCATCGAGCTGCTCGATATGAAGGCGCATCACCGGATGATTTATGGCGAGGACTTCTTCCAAGAGCTGACCGTGCCGCTCGACCTGCACCGGCTGCAAGTGGAGCGCGAGCTGCGGACCAACTGGGTGAAACTGCGGCAAGCCATTCTGCTGGCGCCGCCCAAAGACCGCGTGCTCATCGCCCTGATGGATGCTTCCGTCTCCACGTTCGTGACGCTTTTCCGGCACGCGCTCGTTGCGCTCGGCGAAGAGCCGCCGGCGGCAAGGCGCGAAATTGTGGGAGCTGTTGCGCGTCTGGCGGCGTGCAGCCCGGAAGCCTTTGAGACGATCCTGGATGTGCGCGAAGCAAAACGCCCGGCCGGCGGAGTGAAAGCTCGGGAAACTTTGCGCGGATATTTGGACCTGGTCGAGCGGGTGACGGATGAAGTGGACCGCCGGCTGGCGGCATGACGCGCGCGCTTTTTCTGCAGCCTCTTACTAATCGGGCCTGGTCGAGCGGAAACTACCATTGCATTGGGGAGGAATAAAGATGAAAAAAGTCTGGGTGGCGCTGGGGGCGATTCTGCTGGTGGTGGTGATTTTCAGCAGCATGTACGTAAGCTCGCGAAACACCATGGTGCGAAAAAATGAAGCCGTCAAGTCAGACTGGGCGCAGGTATCCGTGGTGCTGGAACGCCGCGCCGATTTAATCCCCAACCTGGTGGCCACGGTAAAGGGCGTGGCGGCGCAGGAAGTCACCGTGTTCACAGCCGTGGCGAACGCCCGAGCCAATTTGATGAACGCCCAGTCGCCCAAGGACAAGATCGCCGCCAACCAGAAGCTTGACGGCGCGCTGGTCAAAGTGCTGGCGCTGACGGAGAATTATCCCCAGCTCCGGTCGAATGAAAGCTTTTTGAGATTGCAGGATGAGCTGGCA
>JAJYHU010000015.1 GCA_021784615.1 Acidobacteriota bacterium
TTGCTAGGGCACTAGATAGGAAAGCTCAGATAGAGGCTGAAGCGCTGATCCAGCATGCCAGGAAGTTGTCCGACATTCGGGCGGTAGGCAGCGTGCCATTTCACCTCCAGGGACGGTTTCGGCTCCAGGCTTCACCCGAGAATCCGGTTGAGGGGACCTACACACTCGATTGGGTTTCGCCCACACGGTGGCGCGAGCAACTGGAGACTTCCAATTTTCACGAAATTGAAGTTGGAGGCTCCGGGAAGGTATGGCTTTTGCGCAGCACGAAGTACGAGCCTCTGGTGGCGTACAGGGTTGAGGATGCACTTAGTTTCTATGGAAGGCTAACATTCCGTTCGGGTGAGGTAGTAACGTCGCTAAAGCGAACAAATAGCTCCAAAGTGGTTTGCCTAAAAACTCGTTTAAATAAGTGGACGAAGTATAGTATGTGCTTCGATACGGATTCAGGGATCCTCGTTCGCGAGGAAGACCCAGCCTCCTTAGCCACTCCGAGTCCCGTCTTTGAATTCAGAGGCTATAGACCGTTGGGGCCACACGAGCTGTTTCCTCGAGAGATTAGTGAAACCGAGAAGGGAGTTGTCAGCCTCGGTGTTGATATAGACGCGTTGTCTGAACTCCATGAAATTCGGTCTTCGCTATTTAATCCACCGGCTGGCGCAGTGGAGCGCCCAGGCTGTCAAAATCCTGCCCCCCCAACAGGAATAAAGGTTACCAACCCGCGTTATCCTAAGAGCGCACGAAAACATCACGTGCAAGGGATAGTTTCATTGAGTCTGTTCATCGACGCGGGCGGTACGGTTCAAAACCTAACCGTACTGCGCACACCCTCGCCCGACCTCGCATCGACGACCGTCAGCACGATTAGAAAGGAATGGAAGTTTAAGCCAGCTGTGTGTGATGGTCGGTCTGTTCCCTTTGACGTCTTAGTCGAGACAGCCTTTCGGATTCGGTAGAAGCAGCTAATGAGCAAGAAGCGGCTTTCGCTTCAGTGCCGTGTTAGTGCCGTCCCTCAAAAAGGGTGGCACAAACCGCTTACTTCCCGAAAACTTGCCGGAAAATCTGGTCCACGTGTTTCAAGTAGCGTTGGGTGTTGAAGACGGCAGCGATTTCTTTGGTTGAGAGGCGGCTGCTGATGTCGGGATCGCGCTCGACGAGAGACTTGAAGTCTTCGCGGGTTTGCCACACCTGCATGGCGTTGCGCTGCACCCAGCGGTAAGCTTCCTCGCGCGCCACGCCTTTTTCCGTCAAGTCCAGCAGCAACTGTCCGGAAAAGATCAGGCCCTTGAGCAGGCCGAGGTTTTCCTGCATGCGTTCGGGGTAGACAAACATTTTTTCAACCAGCCCGGCGGTCTTGTCGAGCAGGTAATCGAGCAGAATGGTTGAATCAGGCAGGATGACGCGCTCAACTGATGAGTGCGAGATGTCGCGCTCATGCCACAGCGCCACGTTTTCAAGCGCCGCCTGGGCGTTTGCGCGCACCACGCGGGCGAGGCCGCAGATCTGCTCGCTGGTCACCGGGTTGCGCTTATGCGGCATGGCGGAGGAGCCTTTTTGCTTGGCGGAAAAGTATTCTTCCACTTCGCGCACTTCGGTGCGCTGCAGCCCGCGAATTTCGAGCGCAATTTTTTCAAGCGAAGCGGCGATTACGGCGAGCGTCGAGAGATAAAAGGCGTGCCGGTCGCGCTGGATCACTTGCGAGGCGGCCGGCGCGGGTTCGAGCCCCAGTTTTGCCAGAATCTTCTTTTCAATGGCGGGGCTCAGGTGCGAGTAGATGCCGACCGCGCCGGAAGTCTTCCCCACACGCATTTGCTCTGCGGCATAAGACAGGCGTTCACCGTTGCGGTGGTTTTCCGCATACCAGATGGCGATCTTCACGCCGAAAGTGATGGGCTCGGCGTGGATGCCGTGCGTGCGGCCCACCATGGGCGTGTCCTTGAATTCATAAGCGCGCTTCTTGAGCACCGCCCCCAGACGCACGACGCCGGCCAGCAGCAATCTTGAAGCCTCGCGCACCTGGAGCGCCTGGGCCGTGTCCACCACGTCGTTCGAGGTCAGGCCGAAGTGCAGATAGCGCGCCTCGCGGCCCACATGCTCGGCCACGTTGGTGGTGAAGGCGATCACGTCGTGCTTCACTTCTTTTTCAATTTCCAGGATGCGCTGGACGTTAAAGCCGCCCTTCTGCCGGATGGCGCGCGCCGCGCTTTTGGGAATCATGCCGGCTTCCGCCTCGGCTTCGGCGGTGGCGATTTCCACTTCCAGCCACTTTCGGAACTTGTTTTCGTCGCTCCAGATGGCGCCCATCTCCGGGCGAGTATAACGAGGGACCATTATTTCTCCACAGATTACGCAGATTCAGGATGACGGGCTGCCTTTTTTGAGCAGCCCGCTACAAAAAACAACGCGGCAACGTTCCAACGGTTCGAAATCCAATAATGAGGGCGAAGGAGCCTTTCACGGGCCCCTCGAATGGGCCTAGTATCCACCCACCAGAATAATCAATCCAATAACCCCGCACAAGGTGCAAGCGATCACGCAAAACAGGCGAAAGGCGTTGGCAATAAACTGGCCTCCGCCTTCTCCCCAGTTGGTGTCGGAAAGCACCCAGGCAAGCCAGCCAAATCCCACGCACATCCCGATCCATACCCACCAAGGAAAGTCGAAGGGAATCACCGCGCACCATCCTCCCTGACGCAGGCGTCAGCCCCACAGAAGTTAAAAGTCCGGACTGGCATCCGGACTTCCTGAATCTTTCGGATCAATCTGAAGATTAGCACGGGAGTGCGTTCGATGCAAAAGGCGCTGGCGGACTAGAAGCGGAAAACTTTGGTGGGTTCGGTCTGGCTGGCCAGATGGAATTCGGGGGGCAGCGGGCTGCCGCGTTTTTCAAGCGCCCGCGTGGCCGCAAAGTGGGCCAGGCCCGGATGGTTGTTTTTCTCGCTCAAGTGGGCGAGCACCAGAACCTGGGCGGCGCCGTCGTAGTCTTCCGTGAGGAAGTCGGCCGTAGCGTGGTTGGAAAGATGCCCCTGCCGGCCCATCACGCGCTGTTTGACGAACCAGGGATACGGCCCCACTTTCAGCATCTCCAGGTCGTGGTTCGATTCGAGAATCAGGCAATGGCAGCCGCGGAGGTGCTGCTTCACCAGTTCCGGAACGTAGCCAAGGTCGGTGACCACGCCGACCTTGATTCCTTCCGCCTGGAACGTGAACGCCACGGGATCAACGGCGTCGTGCGGAATGGAAAAAGGCGAGACGGTGATGTCGCCGATGGTGAATTTTTCGCCCGCGGTGATGGTTTCCACAGCTTTCAGCCGCGCATCCCAGGGTGTAGCCTGGCGCGTGGCCGCCGTGATGTAGACGGGAATCTTGAGGTGGATGGCGAGCGATTTCAGGCCGCTCACGTGGTCCACGTGTTCGTGGGAAATTATCAGCGCGTCGATCTTGTCCGGCGGCTCGCCCGCGGCCGCAAGGCGGTTATAAATGCTCTTTTTGCTGAAGCCCGCATCCACCAGCAGGCGGGTTCGGTCCGTCGCGACCAGGGTGCAATTGCCCTTGCTTCCGCTGCCTAAGACAGAGACTCGGACGCTCACCCGGCCTCCTTATCCCGACTTCCTGAGCATTGGAAATGGATCGTCATTCCGGCAAGCTGCTCTTTCATCCTGCAGTGAGGCAAGGCCCGTCAACAACCGATGCCTATCTAACGCCGGATTATAAACCAAAAGGGAACCACCGGCGAAGCGAAAACAGAAACAAGCGGCAGACAGTTTGCCGCACGGCGCCCCGAACGGCTGTCTGTCAATCCCCGTAGGCTTGGGTTAGAATGAAGCGGCGATTGCCGTTTCTATGCCGACACACTCTTCATCGGAATCCCCGCGCCCGAAGGATTTGATAAGCGCCAGCCCGCTTCCCTGGATCGTCTTTTTGGCCCTAATCCTCTCCGCAGCCTACGCCCAGACGCTTCACTACCAGGGGGCAAGGGTTACGCCTCCTGAAGATTTCCAGGTGTTCTATGTCGGCGCCAAAATCGCCGCCCAGGGAAAGCGCTCGCTTCTCTACTATGCGCCCGGCGGGCGCTATACGCTTTCCATGATTGCGGAGAAGACTCAGGAGCCTGGAACCTTGTGGGACCAAGTCGCCCAAGCGAGCGGCCTGGGAGCGACGTTGCACTTTTGCACGCCGCCTTTCACGGCCCTGATCTTGGAACCCTTGAGCCACGCTCCCTGGTCCAATGCATACATGGCGTGGTGCTGGCTCTCGGCTCTTCTGCTGGTCGCTTCCGTGTACTACACGTTGCGCTTAGCCCGGGCGCGGCCTTTTTGGCCGATGCTGGCGGTGTTTGTGGCGGCGGGTTTGGCGTTCTTCCCTTATATCCAAGGGCTTTGGCTCGGCCAGATCGACGGCCTGATTCTCGTCTCCTGGGTTCTGGGAACGTACTTGTGGTCGCGGGGCAAGCCGGTTTCATCCGCTTTCTGTTTTGCGGTGGGAACCATGGTGAAGCTGACGCCGGCGCTGGTTGCGCCGCTGTTTCTGCTCCGCCGGCAATGGCGTTGGCTGGCCGCCTATTGCGGATGGATGGCGGCGCTTGCGGGCGTCTCCATCTGGCGCCTCGGCATCGAGAACCACATCGCCTGGTACCGCATGGTTTATCCCGTCCTTTCCTGCCCGGTTCCCTATATTGAGAATCGTTCCCTCGGCAGCTTCCTGATCGCGCTTTATTATGGAGGAGTTTTCCTTTATAACCGCATCCCGCAAAGCATTCCGGGCTTTGTGTGCCTGTTTGCAAAAACCGCCAGCGCGGGCGCTTTTCTTGGAGCGCTTTATCTGCTCTGGAAAAGAAACCGGCATTCCTCGGGGCTCGCTTACGAGCTCGTCATCATGTCGGTGATCTCGCTTGTGGTTTCTCCCACCTCCTGGCGGCATTATTTTGTTCTCGCGCTATTGCCCCTGGTCTACCTTTGGGTTGTGCTGCTCAAAAGCGGGGAAAGAAGTTTTGAACTCAAACTTCTGGCGCTCGTCACCCTGTTCTTCGGGTTGAAGATCCCCGAGTATCTGTTCTTCAAGTTTCATCTGCTCAGCCTGATTGTCCCCGGGAGCTGGGTGGCCGCGACCTTCCTGCTTTTCTGGCTCTGCCTCCGATTGTACGATCCCGCAACAGCCCCGCAAATCGCCGCAGACGGGGAAACGCGCGAAGGGTAGCCAGGGTCAACGGGTTTATGACGGACCGTGATTCTTGCTTCAATCTCCCCGCCGCGGGCAGGGAGGCCCGGCGCCCCATCAGGCCTTCGATCCCGCTGGCTGCGGGACCACCGCGCTACTCGGGCTGCCGGACATGCGAACCATCCGCGCATAATCCTTCTGCGCGCGCCAGGCACGGCAGATAGAATTGTTTGAAGATCATGCCACTCCATCCTTGCCGTCTGCTATTTGGGCTGGGCAACGATCCGCAGATAAGGCCGGAGAGTCTTCCAGCCGCCGGGATATTTCTTTTTGGCCTCTTCGTCGGAGACCGACGTCGAGATGATGACCTCGTCGCCCTGCTTCCAGTTCACCGGCGTCGCCACCTGATATTTGGCCGTCAGTTGCATTGAATCGAGGACGCGCAGCACTTCGTCGAAATTGCGGCCGGTGCTCATCGGATAGGCCAGCATCAGCTTGATCTTCTTGTCGGGGCCGATCACGAACACGGTGCGCACGGTGGCGTTGGTGGCGGCGGTGCGGCCTTCGGAAGTGTCGCCGGCGTCGGCCGGCAGCATGCCATAAAGCTTGGCCACTTTCAGTTCCGGGTCTCCGATCATGGGATAGTTCACCTTGTGGCCTTGCGTCTCTTCAATGTCCACGGCCCATTTGCTGTGGCTGCTCGCCGGGTCCACGCTCAGGCCGATAATCTTGCAATTGCGTTTTTTGAATTCCGGCTCAAGCCCGGCCATGTACCCCAGTTCCGTCGTGCAGACCGGGGTAAAGTCCTTGGGATGCGAAAACAAAATGGCCCACCCGTCGCCGATCCATTCGTGGAAGTTGATCACCCCCTGCGAGGTCTCGGCGGTAAAATTAGGAGCTTCGTCGTTGATGCGCAACATGAACTGCCTCCTCTTGTCGTTTGATTAAATTTTCCCCAGTTGCCCCATTTTACACTTACGGTCGCCCGCGACTCAACCTCTATCCATCTCTTCGGGCGTCCCGCTTTGCGGATTCTCAAAGGTGCGGGGTTATCATCGGCCTCGGATGAGAAGGGAAGGCGGAAATGGC
>JAJYHU010000206.1:0-9095 GCA_021784615.1 Acidobacteriota bacterium
CCTTTCTGACGCCGGGGGCCTAAAAGCCCTGTTGAATTTCTCGATGCCCATCGTCCATACCATGACGGCTTTGGGTGTTCTCATTCTGCCGACTCTCGTGCGCAACCAGTCCAAAAACGGCAGGAGCGGGATAACGCATACCGTCCGTTGGTTCTTCGCGCTATCCTTCATGGGAACTATCGTGTATGCGGCGTTGCTTTGGATATTTCGTGACCAGGCGCTGTATTTGCTCTATGGAGAGAAGTACCAGCATTGTTCTTCCCTGACCTTTCTGCTTGCGTGCCTGGTGCCTTTCGGCTCTTGTCTCGCCGAGCCTTACAGCCGAGCCCTCGTCGCCGTTGAGCGGCCGGATCTTATGTTCAAGAGCAGCGCGGCGGGAGGAGTCGTTGCCATCGTGCTAGGAGTGCCGCTGGTTGCTGCCTTTGGACTTACCGGCGCCCTGGCCGGCGTCTCAATCGCCGGGATTGTTTTTGGGTTGATGAGCTTTCTCTATTACAAAAAAGAATGTGCAGCATACGTGAGTGCGTCGCCTGCCTACGTCCAAACCTAAGCAATGGCGTCGGCAATGGAACACGCCCGCTTGTAAGGCCGGTCGAAGCGTTCTTTTCCTGATATTGAACCTGCGCCGGCGCTAAACAGATGTTCGACTGTGTCAACTGTGTCAACTGCGCAAAGTTTCCGGCTTATCCCGATCACCAGCGCACACATTCTCCTTGTTGGGTTTGGGACAGCGTCAATTCGCTTTTTTATGAGTGCCCTGGAATTATGAACTCAGCCTTCCCAACCGAATGGGGACTACCGGCGGCCGACGGACCGGCCTCAGCCGAGACGCGATTAGCGCATGACAACTTGCAACAGGCCATCCAACAGTTTCTCGGTGTCGAGAACAAGAGTCCATGGGTCAAGAAGCTGGGCGGTCAAAGTCTCAACGGGAAAGTCGTCGTGAGCGTAGCGCCGTCCAGCCGGACAAAGCGGCGACTGGCTCAGCAGGGGTATGCTCGCCAACATTCCTTCATTTCCATTAACAGAGCGGGGCACCCGTTTTTGTTTCTCCCCGCCGACACTCCGGAGTTGTTCTTGGCAGGCCTTCGAATTTACGTGCCTCACAAGTCGCGAGGGAAAGTGCTGAGGGCTCTCGTTTCCAAGCTTCCATGGATCGGCGCACCCAAATGGCTGACGAAAAGGCTGACGATAGCCTCAAAAGAAGCGTTGCCGTTAGAGGCTCTCATCACCAAACTCACTGGAGAGAAATCGCCCGTTTTTGCCTGGTTAATGAACCTCTGTGCTTATTCCAGCAAAATCAACATGCAGGTGATGCAGCCCGATGGACAGATTTTGGGATATATCAAGCTGTCTCTTAATAAGGCGGCGTCCCATTGTCTCCGGCACGAAGCATCTGTTTTAAGTCAATTGCAGACCTATCCGGAACTACGGTCGAGCATCCCGCAGATTCTTTATCGAGGGGACTGGTCGGACGGCTATCTCATTTTTGTCTCCAGGCTGGCTGGAAATTCCGGCCCGCTGGCATTTACAAGTTCTCACGCGCGCTTTTTGCAAACACTCGCTGCCATTCGGCCCGTCAAACGAGATGGAGAATTGCTGGTGAAAGAAATCCGGAGGCAATGGGAACAGTCTCTGCCCCGATTGGGCTCCGATTGGTTGGCGATCGGGCAAAGCGCTCTCGAAAAGGCAAACCACCTTCTGGCGGGCCAAGCTGTGCCATGCGGCGTCATCCACGGAGACTTTGTCCCCGAAAACACCAGGATAATCGATGACCGGCTTCTTGTCTTCGACTGGGAGCGGTCGGTCGCCGGAGGGCCCAGCGTGTGGGATATCTTCCACTTCCATTTGGAATTAGCCTATCTATTGGAAAAGAAGGTGGAAGAAGTTTTCTCAGTCCCGGAGTCTCCCGTTGAACACGCTTGCTGGCTGCTCTATCTCCTCGGTTCCGCATGCCGTCTTTCTGAAGCTGAACAAACACGAGCCAGCGCCATTAGAATCCGTTATCGGCGCCGGCTGCTTTGCCAAGACCCTTCCCGTTGGCTGAGCTAAAAATGGCTTCCGACACATTCCAAAGAACCGCCGATTGGCTTTCCGGCAGTTTCGCTGACCTTCGGCCGCGCGCGCGCTTCTGGATGACAAGGGGATCGCTGGCGGTCCTTGATGAGGGCATGATCGCAGGCTCAAACTTTCTCATTGGCATCCTGCTGGCAAGGTGGCTTGTTCCCGACCAGTATGGAGCGTATGCCTTATCCTATTCGATTTATCTGGCGTTGGCCGCATTCTACCGCGCCTTGATCCTGGAACCCATCGCGGTGTTTGGTCCCTCGTTCCGCACGTCCGAGCGCAAGAAGTACCTTGGCAGCCTATTGAGAATTCAAGGGGTGGCAGTCTTGCCCGTCATGGTTGTCCTGGGGCTTTCGTCCTATCTCGCAAACGACCTTTGGGCCGCGCAATCCGTTGCTTGGGCATTAAAAGGCTTGACCATCGCAGCACCGTTCCTGCTCATCTTTTCGTTTACGCGTTTCTCTTTCTACCTGGACTGCAAACCAGGAGGAGCGCTCTCCGGAGCAATCTTCTATTGCGTTCTACTTACCGGCGGCTTAGCGCTCCTGTACCGGTACGGATTCCTTTCACCGTTTACGGCTTTCCTGCTGATGACCGTTGGGGCGCTGGTGAGCGGCGCAGTCCAGTTGGCGCGTCTCAAGCCCGCTGTGCGAGGAAAGTTTTTCGATGACACAACCGTTGATGTTTGGCAAAAGCACTGGAGCTACGGACGGTGGTCCCTTCCGACCTCGCTTCTTGCGTGGTTGCCGGCCAATATCTTTTACTTTCTGGCTGGCAGCTTTTGCGGCGTTGCACAAGCGGGCGGGATCAAGGCGCTCACCAACTTCATCGCTCCTATAGGACATTTGACCGCGGCGTTTTCACTTCTCTTAACGCCCTACATTGCTAAGTTGTACGGCGAGAAAGGCGCACTGGGAACCAATTTGCCGGTCCGGAAGATTAATGCTCTGTACTTGATAGCCGGCATCTCCTACTGTGTGGCGATTACCCTTTTTAGCAGCATCATATTTCATGCCTTGTACGCAGGGCGGTATGCTGAATTCATTTACCTTGTCCCGTGGGCTGCGGTGGTAGCCGCGTTGAACATGGCCGGCAGCGGGTCCCGCATCGGCTTGCGAGCCATCCAATGCCCTTCTTCCCTTTTCGTCGCCTACTGCGCCGCAGGCGCCACGTCCGTAGCGGTCGGAATTCCGTTGGTCTGGATCTACGGAGTGCCGGGAGCAATTGCCGGGTCCGTCCTTTCATCTTTGGTCATGTTCCTAAGCGTCGTATGGCTGTTCAGCAAAAAAGTGTCTGTTTCCGCAGCAGCCGCAACATAGGGCGAACCGGCCTGCATCTAAAGCTGAGCCCTTAGCGGCAGAGCCGCGAACCCGTTCGCTGCACCCGCAATGCGTGTCTTGAATTAAGAAAAGAATCAAGGAGGTGCGAAATGTTTGAGGTAAAAAGGACCGTGCCGGCAGGCATGCTGCATACACTGGATTATCTCCACTTGATTGGAGTTTCTGATTTGCCTCCTTTAACCAGTCCCTTTGACCCTGGCTACGACCCGGCGACTCTCGAAAGCCATATCGAGCAGAGCTCCCATCTGATCTCAATCCTCAAAATTTCCATGGCTTGCTGGATGGTTGCCAAAGAGAGCGCGACGCGCGCGAAGATCGCCGCCGCGAAAAAACACAGGGTTCCGACGGTTACCGGAGGAGGCCCCTTTGAGGTGGCAGTGGCGCAAGGCGAATTGCCGGCTTATCTCGATTTGTGCGCTGACATTGGTGTAACACGAATCGAATGCGGCGAAGGTTTTACCGAGATGCCGCTCGAAGCCGGAGAAGTTGTCAGGATGGCCCGCCAGCGCGGGCTCGACGTTCAGTTTGAGCTTGGGAAAAAGCATGAGGGCGCTTTTACCCAGGAAACGGTGACTCAACTGATCGACCAAGGGAAGCGGTGGCTTGATGCAGGGGCGCTGCAACTTGTTGTCGAAGCCCGGGAAAGCGCCAAAGGAGTCGGGCTGTTTAACGACGAAGGGGAATTCAACGCGTCGTTTGCCGATCGCTTCGCCTCGGCTTTCGGGCACAAAATTCTGATGTTCGAGGCGCCCAACAAACCCAGCCAGTTTACCCTGCTGAACCATTTCGGCCATGAAGTCCACCTGTGCAATGTGAGGCTGGAGGAACTTCTGCGAGTTGAGATTTACCGGCGGGGACTCCATTCCGACGCCTTTGCCCAGGACAATTTGCGGCCCCAAGTTGTGGATAGACGGCGCGCGCTGACCGGAACCTAAAGGAGAGAACAACATGCTCAAATCCATAGCAATCGATTGCTATATCGACGACGCAGAACGCTACCACGGTTCTGATGCGATTGTTGCAGTGGATGTTATCCGTGCAACAACGACAGCGGTGACCGCTGTTTCCATGGGCCGAGCCTGCTATCCGGCGCCTTCACTCGATGCCGCCGCGTCGCTTGCCGCAGAGCTGCAAAACCCGCTTCTCGCGGGAGAGCTTGGCGGGAACATGCCCTACGGGTTCGACATAACGAACAGTCCGGCAGCGCTGGCGGCCCGCACAGACATCTCCCGCCCCATGGTTCTGCTTTCGAGTTCAGGCACCAGGCTGATGTGCAACGCCTGCGGCGCTCCGGCTGTTTATGCCGCCTGCTTCCGAAACTACATCGCAACGGCCCGCCACCTTGCGGGGCGTCACTCGAAGATTGCGCTGCTTGGCGCGGGGACCCGCGGTGAATTTCGGGAAGAAGACCAGATGTGCTGCGCCTGGATTGCCCGGGAACTGATGGCGGAGGGCTACGTCCCCGAAGACGCCAAAACAATTTCAATCGTGGACCGCTGGGGAGAAGCTCCGCCTTCCGCCTGTCTGGCCAGTAAGAGCGTCGCCTATTTGCGAAATACGGGGCAACTCGCAGACTTGGAATTTATCCTCGAACACGTCGGCGATCTTGACTCCGCGTTCATGCTTCTGGACAGCCAAATCGTTGAGAAGCGCGTTGCGCCGCGTTATGCCGTGGCGTGAAAACGCGGAGTTGATAAGCCAGTCGAACCCACAAGAGGCGCAGCTCTTATCGTCATGTTTTGGCCGGCGCATTGCAGAGTTGCGTAAAAAGGAAATGTTGCCGGTCTGTGAAATCATAGCCGGCCATATCGCTTTATGCAGAGCCTAGCACATCCATTCAAGAGGACCCAATGCGGATACTAGAATCGACCGTCAAGGTGTTTGCCGGCCAGACTCAAAAAGCCGAAGTGTTCATCTACCTTGCAGCGATCGGCGCAGCCATGTGCCTGGCCGTGTACCCTTTGCCGACCTTTGGGGCGATGCTGGGAGTCGCAGGGCTGATTCTCTCGGCCTTCGCGCTCCGGCGATTGAACAACCTGGACCTCTGGCAAGTCCTCATGCTGGTTGCTCTCGCCGGCTTCATCGTCCTCAATTACGGGTTCGTAAATCTCACATTCTACGCGGGGGGAATTCCAATCATTGTCGGCCACTCCCTGGTGTTTGCAGCTCTTGGCCTGGCAGTCATCAAAAGCCGAGGCAAGATTTTCAGGCTTCTTCGTGATCCCGCAGCACTATGCCTGTTAGCAATGCTTCCTTTAGCCATCCTCCATCTGATCCTCGATGTCCCTCGCTACGGCATGTACGCAATTCGGGATGCGTCGATGTTCCTGGAGACGATTTTTATTATGTTAGGTCTGTTTTGGTCCACCCGGGAAAGAGACTCGCTCCCGCTGATGAAGTGGCTGTTTTTCATTTTTGTAGTGAGCATGGCATACGGGATGACATTCCCCTGGGGTGATGCGATCCGGGCATGGTCTCCCGTCTCGGGCATCTTCCTCAAGATTCCTGTTATCGGGTATTACTGGGGAACGGACGTTCAAGCGTTGGGTGGGGCGTTGTTGATCATCTGCGTGGGCGCTTACATAGTGAAATGGCGGGCGTGGGTCCTTTTTCTCCTGGCGGGTGCGCAGATTTTCGGGCTGGCAATTCAGCAAGCCCGCGCCATGTACCTGGCGCTGCTCCTTTCCTTGATTCTATTTTTGATCATGGGAGAGTTCAAGAAGTTCGCGACGCTCGCGGCCTTGCTGGGGACAGGCCTGGTAGCCGTCTTGCTGATATCGTCGGTGGCGGGCATCAGGATTGAAGGCCGCGTCGGACTTGTAAACGATCAGTTCCTTGAAGAGCATTTCCTCAGCCTGCTAGGCCGCCGCAACACTCCCGCGGTGGGTAGCATCTACGACCGGGAAAACTGGTATGAGCAGACCAAAACCCGAATTGAGGACCACGGCACCGCGGCGCTCCTTGTGGGTGAAGGCTTCGGATTTCCTCTGATTGACTTTGCGACCCCGACGGGAGTTCCGGTTCGGCAACCTCACAACTCCAACCTCACCGTCCTTCTGCGGCTTGGATTGTTAGGCTTGGGGTTCTGGATTGCTTTCAACGTGATCCTCCTGACAAGATTTCTTCGCGCCCTCAAGAACAGGCGCTCCATGGATCGCTTTTCGGCCAACGTCGTTTTGTGGCTTTTTCTCTACTATTTGATTTGCTTTATCGAGTGGAGCGTGCAGCCAGGGCTCGAGTTTTCCGCCGGCTCCATTACGTTCTACTTCTTGGCAGGGTTTGCATTGGGAACGATGCGTCGGCAAGGCCCGAAGCAGCCCGCCGATCAGCCATTGCAAGCAAGCATTTACCTGGAGGATCGCGGCTCAGAGGAAGCAGTGCCCCAACTGGCCGACTAATTTGCGGCAGGAACCGGTTCTCTGAAGCATTAGTGACAAAAATCGACGCCGCGGCGCAAGCCATAATGCAAGAACTCAGGATCGTAACGACAAGCTGGGATGATGGTTACCCTAAAGACCTCAAAGTTGCGGATCTGCTCAGTTCAAGAAGACTGGCGGGAACTTTCTATATTCCCATCCAAGGGGTAAACGGCAAAACTATTCTTGACGGGGCGGCGATCAGGAATCTGGCCGGCCATGGCTTCGAGATTGGCGGGCATGGATATTCGCACCGCAACCTTACAAACCTTTCACCCAACGAGCTTTATCAGGATGTCACGCTGTCTTTGCGGACTCTTGAGGAGGCTTTAGGCGCGAGTGTTCGCATGTTCTGCTATCCCAACGGCCGCTGCAATAAGAAGGTGATTCGGGTTTTGAAAGAAGCCGGATTGCAAGGATGCCGCACGACCCGCATGCTGCACACCAGCCTTGACTTCCGGTCGTTTGAGATGCCCGTCACCTTACAGGCGTATCCTCATTCCCCAATGGCATATTTCAAGAATCTTGCAAAAGAACAAAGTGTCCGCGCCCTGTGGCGATATATGCCTAGTGTTTGCTCTTCCGCCGATTGGGTCGATGTGGGACGGACACTCTTTGACATTGTCATGCGCGAAGGCGGGATTTGGCACCTCTATGGGCACTCCTGGGAAATCGAAGAACTGGGATTGTGGGCGGCTCTGGAGGAAATGCTGGACTACGTTTCGAATTGCCGGGAAGTCCTTTATCTCTCAAATCACGATCTACTGGATATTCTCTGCCGTCCCTTGCGGCGCAACTTGCCTGAAAGCCTTCCTCTTTACAAGTCATGAAGATCGCCTTCATTCATAACTCTTATATGCAACAAGGCGGCGAAGACTCGGTCTTGAACGCCGAAAAACGTCTCCTCAGTGCGGCCGGACACACGGTGGTTGAATACTTGCGGAACAATAACGAAATATCCGGATATGGCGCCCTCGCGAGGGCGACACTTGCACCACGGTCGGTTTGGGCATGGGACAGTTGCCGCGAACTCCGGGCGTTCCTGAAAAGCGAGCAACCCCATCTTGCCCACTTCCATAACACCTTTCCTCTCATTTCTCCCGCTGCTTATTACGCGTGTCGCAAAGCAGGCGTTCCGGTGGTTCAAACCCTGCACAACTATCGCCTTCTATGTCCTGCAGCGACCCTCTTCCGCAATAGGAATCTGTGCGAGGCGTGCATAGGAAAAGCATTTCCGTGGGAGAGCATCGCCCATGCCTGCTATCGGAAAAGCTATACGGCCAGCGCCACCGTCGCTATCCTTCTGGGAGTTCATCGTGCCCTGCGCACTTGGACAACACAGGTGAATGCGTTTATTGCGCCGTCTGAGTTCACTAAGGAGAAGTTCGTCCAAGGCGGGCTGTCGGCCTGGAAAATATTCATTAAACCCAACTTCGTTTTTCCCGATCCCTGTCCCGGCGGTTGTGCACACTTGGCATTACACGGCGAGTATGCGATCTTCATCGGCCGGCTTGCGGAAGGGAAAGGGGTACACACGCTGCTCGATGCGTGGAAGCTCCTGGACGGCCGGATTCCCCTGCGAATTGTCGGCGATGGCCCATTGCGCAAGGAACTGGAAGCTTCCGCCCGCAAGCTCAAGAACGTTTATTTTCATGGGAGCATGGTTCAGCAAAAAGTGTTTGAGACCCTGAAACACGCGCGCTTTCTGGTTTTCCCCAGTGAGTGGTACGAGCCCTTCGGCTGCGCCATAATAGAATCGTTTGCGTTTGGCCTGCCGGTAATTACCTCGCGGCGCGGCGCCCTCCAGCAAATGGTTGAGAATCATGTTTCGGGACTTCACTTCAACCCCGGTGACGCTCAGGACTTGGCAGCAAAGGTCGAGTGGGCATGGGATCACCCAAAAGAGATGGCCGCTATGGGGTGCCACGCCCGAACTAAGTATGAGACGAAATATTCCGCCCCGCACAACTATGATCTGCTCATGGATATTTACCAGCGTGTTTTGAAGGGCGCCGTCATGCAATCTGTTCACGCAGATCCCCAAAAGGCGGACGCTAAGGCTTGGGGCGCGGCGCCACAATCGCATGGTCCGGAGCATCCGGCTTAAATTGACTTGTCCAAGGCCCGTGGCCCCGCGGTTCGCAATCTTCCCAAAGGCCAAACCCAAAAGAGCCTTGCAGTCCACCAACCCTGGGGGTAAGAAGACTCGAACCGAGCCTTCCGGGTTCGCCTCCGTGATGCCGATCCCGTAAAAAGGAAATCACCACGCTGC
>JAJYHU010000206.1:9105-27603 GCA_021784615.1 Acidobacteriota bacterium
CTTACCTGCGAGACACTAAACCCATGAAGATCTTATTGATCCACAATTCCTATCAGCAGCCCGGCGGGGAGGACGTGCTCTTTGAACAAGAGCGGAAACTGCTGGGATCGGCAGGCCATGAGGTTTTTACATACCGTCGAAGCAATCTCGAAATCCGCACATATAATATCGTCCAGCGTATTGGCCTGGCAAAACAGGTTGTCTGGGCGTCCCCATCGCACAATGGGCTCCAAAAACTGCTTCTGGAGAAGAGGCCGGACCTGGTTCACGCCCACAATACGTTCCCGCTGGTTTCGCCATCCATCTATTGGACCTGCAAAGCAGCCGGAATCCCGGTTGTGCAAACTCTTCATAATTATCGACTTCTGTGCCCCGCGGCAGCGTTGTATCGAGATGGCCATGTTTGTGACGAATGCATCGACCATAGTCTGTTGCACAGTCTTTGGCACGGCTGCTATCGGAACTCCCGGCTTGCAACCGCCCCCGTCGCCCTAATGCTTGCCGTCCACCGCCAACGGCAGACTTGGGCCAAGATGGTCGATTGTTACATTGCCCTCACTCAATTCGCCAAGGACAAATACATCAAAAGTGGAATCCCATCCCACAAGATTCAAATCAAGCCTAATTTCCTGTATGCGGATCCCGGGGTGCGCGGCCAAGAAGGGTCTTACGCATTATACGTAGGCAGCGTTACCCGCGCGAAGGGCCTGCCTGATGTGGCCGCCGCTTGGCATCGCCTCAAAATCCCGATTCCTCTGCAAATTGTCGGGGATGGCCCCTACCTTAAAACCATGCAACGCGAGGTCTCAAATAATGGCTATTCAAACGTCTGTTTTAAGGGATTAATGAGCCATGAAAAGGTGTTGTCAGCCATGAAAGAGGCGCGTTTTGTCGTCTTTCCCAGTCAGTATTACGAAAACTTCCCCATGACGCTCGTCGAATCTTTTGCCTGCGGCGTTCCGGTCATCGCCTCGCGGTTGGGGTCTGTGAAAGAGATCGTCCAGGATGGACTCTGTGGCCTTCAATTCGCTCCGGGCGATCCGGATGATTTGGCTGCCAAGATCGAATGGGCGTGGACGCATCCCCGCGAAATGCGCGCCATGGGCCGTGCTGCCCGCGCCGAATATGAGGCCAAATACACCGCCCAGCATAGCTACAAGCTTCTGATGAAAATATATGCAAGCGTTCTTCAGTCACCGCATAAAGAAAGCTCCTACTCGCCGGTCATCGCACGCTATTCAGGAGCCAAAAACAATTTACAGGAGGCGCCTTGAGGCGGGATGAACGCCTCGCCGGCTCGTTCATCTCCCGGCTTCCAGACGGTTTTCACAAGCCTGTCTTGCGCGCGCGAACCTGACGAGAAACCCAACTGATCTCCGTCATCTTCAGAAAGGGGGTGGTTCATCATGGCACACCCGCTCACAACGGCAACGTCAACCGCCTCGGGGAATTGGTTCAAAGTGCTCGGCGTCCACGTTGACGCCGTCCAGATTCCGGACGTCGTGACGCGGATGGAAAGCTGGATTCAGCAGAGGGTGCAAGGCCACTTTATTGCAGTGACCGGCATGCACGGCGTAACAGAGGCCCAGCACGATGTTGAATTCAAGGCAATCTTGAACTCCGCGCATCTTGTGGTTCCGGACGGAATGCCTCTTGTCTGGCTCGGCTGCCACGCCGGGTACCCTTTAAGGCGGCGCGTCTACGGTCCTGAACTGATGGAAACCTTTTGCCGCGAGACCGGCCCAAAGTACAGGCACTTCTTCTATGGAGGTGCTTCAGGAGTTCCCGAGCAGCTCGCCGCGGTTCTCCGCCGACGATATGACATCCGGATTGCAGGAACGTATTCACCACCCTTCCGCCCGCTCACCGAAGAAGAGGAGAAACAGACTACCAAGCTGATTGTGGAAAGCGGCGCGGACGTTCTATGGGTGGGGTTGAGCACGCCCAAGCAGGAACGATGGATGCATCAGCATTGCGACCGCTTGAATGTGCCGGTATTGGCCGGGGTGGGAGCTGCCTTCGACCTCCTCACGCGGCGAGTGAAGCAGGCTCCGGCGTGGATGCAGGAGAACGGGCTTGAATGGGCGTTCCGGTTTTCGCAAGAGCCCAAAAGGCTCTGGCGGCGATACCTTGTCTACGGCTCAGAGTTTGTTTGGAACGTTACCCTTGAGATATCAAGGGTAAAGAAGTTTAGTTAACGCTCAAATAGGGAGGACACACCATGGATTGGACACAAAGAAATGTATTGGTCACAGGCGGAGCATCCTTTATCGGTTCGCATCTTGTTGACGCTCTGCTCAAACGCGGGGCCAAGGTTCGGGTTGCGGACGACCTGAGCAGCGGGCGCCTGCAGAACATCCAGGGGCACATCGATGCCGGACGAATCGAGTTCAAACAGATTGACTTACGCGAACCCGGCGCGGCGGCTTCTGTTGTCGATGGTATCGATGTGGTTTTTCACCTTGCGGCAGACCACGGCGGGCGCGGCTACGTTGATCTCCACCAGGCCGCCTGCTCAACCAACCTGATGTTGGATGGAACGGTTTTTGCCGCCTGCTACAAGGCGGACGTGGAGAAAGTCGTCTATGCCTCCTCCGGGTGCGTCTACCCCAATCACTTGCAGAATGATCCGGACGAGATCCTGTATCGAACCGAGGAGATGGTTGGGCCGCCCTACGATGCCGATAATATGTACGGATGGGCCAAGCTGATGGCGGAAATGACCCTCCGCGCCTACTATCGCGACTGGGGAATGAAATCCGCGTCCTGCCGCTATTTCACCGTGTACGGCCCGCGCGGCATTGAGAACCATGCGGTCATCGCCATGATCGCGCGGGCGTATGTGGGCCAGGACCCGTTCGTGGTGTGGGGAACCGGCGAGCAGATCCGAAACTGGACTTACGTCACCGACATCGTCCAGGGAACAATCCTGGCAGCCGAAAAGATCGACGACGGAACCGGAATCAACCTCGGAACGATGGAGCGCATCAAGGTCATCGACGCGGCACGGGAGGTCTTGCGCTACACAGGGCGGCAAGCCCAGTTTGAACTGCATCCTGAAATGCCCACCGGGCCGTACAATCGAGTCGCCGACAACAGCCTGGCCAAGAAACTTCTGGAGTGGGAACCGGAAGTGATGTTTTACGACGGGCTCCATCGCACTATCGATTGGTACTTTGAGACTCACAAAGCGCCTCAAGTTTCCCACGCGCTCGATTTGATGCTCACCGAACGCTAGTGTCCTGTAATTGAGTGGACAATGTAGCGCCGCCGTCCCGGCGGCAACCTCATGACGAGGCTGCCTATTGAAGGGGTGGAGGCAGGACAAGCGCTTTGGGTTCGTTTGAAGCGCTCGGTTAATCGCTAGAAGCAAAGAACTTGCCACTTGTAGGTCTGAAGCGCGGCGTTGAGGGTCAAGACGCCACGGATGAACACATCACCGGCAAGAAAAGTCAATCAATGAGAGGCTCCGCTAAACACCCATTCAGGTCAAAGATTCTCCCCGGGGCTCTCATCCTATCAACCCTGGCTATCGCTTATGCCCTATACGGCATCGCCGCCCCCCATAGCCAGCCGGACACGGGAGCGCATCAGCAATCCGACCGCTCCGGGCCTATTGTGATCAAAGGCGAAAAAGGAACCGTCATCAATCACCTTAATATCTCATCCTCGAAAGGCGACTGCGTAACGATCGAGGATTCGGCGAACATCACAATAAAAAACTCTGAGATCGGGCCCTGTCTCGGTTCGGGAATCCGCATTACCGGCGGTTCCGGAATCAATATTTATGACAACTATATTCATCCGGAAGCTCCGCTTTCCCCTTGTTGCGACCGGTCGGACGGAATCTTTGCCGGTTCCACCACCAATCTGACCATCCAGGGAAATGTGATTGCATACGGGGAGACAAACATCGAAGTCGGGAAAGTCGCCACCGTCAAAGTGATCGGCAATTTCCTGCTCAACCCGCGCAACACTTTGACCGGCTCGCGAGGGCAAAATTTTCAGTCCTGGAGCGGGAGCCGCGACGTCCTGGTGGAAAACAATTATGCCTTGGCCAGCCTCGACGCGGACATTTACAAATTTCCGGAAAATCAGGAAGACTCGATAAATTTTGGAGAAACGGATGGAGTTATCGCCCGGAACAACTATATTTCCGGCGGACACAGCCGCTCAGGATGCGGGCTGCTGGCGGACATCGGAGCGAATAATGTGACGTTCCAGGGCAACGTCCTGATCAATACCGGCCAATGCGGCATCGGCATCGCAGACGGAACAAACCAGGTCGTCAAAGGAAACCGCATCATCAACAGAACCCCGGTCAAAGGCGGAGGCAACACCGCGATTTACGTTTGGAAGCAGTATGCGCCGCCGTGCGGTCCCGTCACGGTAACGCATAATGTCGCCACCCAAATTAAAGTGAATGGCACCGAGTCCAGTTTCTGGAACGGCGGCGGCTGCGACTCGGTGAGGCTTCGAGACAATATTTGGGGTTCGCGGGCAGGCAAACTGCTCACGCCAATTCAAAAGCGGCTCCCTGCTCCCCTGATTCCTCCGCAGCCGTATCTCGATTCCGCCCCATCGCCTTTTTCGAATCGAGCTGAAGCTGAGACTTCCAACATCTGGAGCCGCGTCCGCCGAGGGCCCATTCCTCCGGCTCAAGCATTTCGACAATCGACACGCTAGGCCGGAATTCGAACTTCAGTAGAACAAGTAAGAGTTCAGGTTAGTTGGCTTAAGTCTAACGGAGCAAGGCACGCGAATCCTGCTCCGTTAGACTTTTTTGTTTATCGGCCGCATCCGCTCTGGGTGGTGTACGGCGATGGAGCGGGACAGGCGTAAGGTTGGGGCGGAATCGCCGGAGGAGGCGGCGGCGGGGTAAGGTCGGTGACCGCCGTTGATCCCCAGGTGTTGTTTGACAAGCTGGGAGTGCCGCAGCCTCCGCCGTCCCAGTAAGATGAAATCGTGCCGTTCGATAACACCTCTGCGGCGATGTTGTTATCAACCGACACGGGCCCGCAAGCGGAAGAATACTGCTTCCAGACGTAGATCGCCGTATTCCCGCCCCCGGATACCGGCGTCTTGTTGATCACCTGGTTGCCGCTCACGACCTGGTTCGTTCCGTCTGCGATGCCGATGCCGCATTGGCCGGTATTGACCAGAATGTTCGATGAAAACGTTGCGCTGTTGGCGTCGTCGTCTGCGATGATTCCACAGCCTGACGGGCTTTGGCCTCCCTCGACGTAGTTGTTATCCGCCATGATGGTCGTGGTCTGGCCAAAGTTGATTGAATCCTCCTGGTTCGCCGCATAGGTATACAGGCTTGTATCCTCGCTGGCTAGGGTGTAGTTGTTCTCAACGGTCACGTTCGACGAACCATTCCATGACTGGAAGTTCTGCCCCCTGGAGCCGGTGCTGGTGTTCCTCGGATTCAGCAGGAAGTTGCCCTTCACATCAACCGTATTGGTCCCTTGCACCTCGATGTTGGCTTCTCCGTAAGCAATGACGTTGCCCCAGATGGTCAGTCCGCCCGTGCCGGACGCATACACCCCATCCGCAACGTCGCAACAGGGATGAAGCGGCGCGTCAGGGTGGATATAGTTGTCGTAAATGTTGATCGTGTTTCCGCCGCTAATCCTGATGCCGTCGCCGGCGCAAGGGCCGATTTCAGACTGCTGAATCGTGATGTTGGAAGAGTTGGTCAGGTCCACGCAGTCTCCGGTGCTGGAGGTAATATGAAGCCCCGTAATCGTCACGTTCGATTGGCCGTTCAAATTGATGGGGCCGGAGCTTTTGAGCGTCGTCGAGGTGCTGGATACCGTGAAGCTGGAGGAGCTTGTCGCCGTGCCGCCGGATGTCGCGACCGAGATCGCTCCGCTTGTCGCCCCCGAGGGCACGGAGGTATTGATCTGAGAATCCGACGCCACGGTGAACGCGGCAGCGGTACCGTTGAAAGCGACGCCTGATGCCCCGGTGAATCCTGAACCGGAGATCACCACCGAAGCCCCCACAGAGCCGCTGGTGGGGCTAAAAGAACTGATTTGCGGGGCGGATGTCGTCTGCGCCACAGTAAAGGCAGTGGAGCTCGAAGCTGTGCTTTGAACGGTCGTCACGCTAATAGGCCCGGTGCTGGCGCTTGCGGGCACAGTGGCGTTGATTTGCGTATCCGAAACCACTGCGAAAGCAGTGGCTATGCGTCCATTAAAAGCCACATCCCGGGTATGAAGAAATCCCGTCCCAGTAATCGCCACGGCAGTGCCTTGTGACCCGCTGGCAGGACTAAAGGACATGACCGCCAGGGAATTATTGCCGTTTCCCTTATTGTTTGCGTTTTGAGTTCGGCCGATAGCCCCGGCGCACGCCGTTATCAGCGTACAAACGATCAGAATCGGCAAGCGATACATTCCATTACGAACCATCTTCCCTCCGATACCAGATTTATGAAGAAACCCGTCTTGCCCCCGGAGTCCACCCGCGCGTTCGGAATCGCTAACTGTTTCCAGTATCGGCATTTGTCAGCCTTCCTTTACGGACGCAGATCTCCCTGTGCAGAAGCTCGGGGCTTCTGTTTAAATTGACCCATGCTTATTTCAAAAGATTTTTACCGTGTACTCTTCTGCTAAACTTCGGTGTTCGGGTAAAGCTACTCTCGACCTTCTATTCCCTGGAGGGAGCGTCTTTCATCGCCTGTCCGGTTCAAATCGGCGCCGGAAATCAGCAGAGTGCGGCATGCCATGAGCTGGAGTAGGGTACAGGACTTCCAACGAACGCTTTCCCATTTTTTCTTGTGAAGTAAATTACACTATGCACGATGTTTTCAAAAAAGTGCACTGTGTTGCTCTTAACAGGCGGGATGCCAAACTCTCTTAATTCGTAACTTATTGATAGCTTGGCAGGGAACTCTGTAGATGTTGGCAGGGAGCGTGGAATTTTTTACACGGAAGGTAAAATATTCTCTGGTATTTACCCGAGAAACCCTCCGTCATTTACCTGAGCGCTTCGCAATATTCTGAAATTTGTTCGCCTGGCAATCGAGAAATGTGCACCAACCGGTGTGGATGTTCTTGGCATTAGTCAGCAGCAGCGAATGTGCAAAAGATTGCACATTCATCTGCAACTTGCGAGCACAGCGAACAGGTCCCAGGCATTCCGTTCTCTCCGCGTTTCCGCGCTCCATCTGCGGAGAGAACTTTAATGACCGGAGCCTTGCGCGGTTAGTGCAATCACAGAGTAAACGTTCAGGGAGGGCAGCGTTACTTCCACGTCGCCGCCTCGCCAGCGCTCATCTTCCAAAGCTCCGGCGTTTTTGTCAGGCGAATATAAAGCCAAACGGCCTCCCGTAAGTCCCGCAAACTTTCGACCCAATGAAAGGCGGACCTGCACGCGCCCGGCGGGTGTTGCGTCGTAATTAAGTATGTGGAGAACAAGTTCATGGCCGTTTCCCAGCGACGTGACGTTGGCAAGAACATGGGCGTGCGTCTTCAATTCAACCCGAGTTGTATTGGACGTTAGGGCCGCGATTTTCGCTTGCACTTCCTTTTGCGCCGCTGTGTCACTCTCGAAACTATGTTCAAGCCCCGGCGCGGAGACCTCCACGTTCGGTCCGTTCAAGTCGGACGGTTGAGCGAACGCATAAACTTTTCCGCCGCGGGCCGCGTAATCCCGGACCGTCTGCTTTTCATCCGCCGTTAGCGCCTCGTAGGAAGGAACGATAACCCCATGGTAGGCTTCCAACTCGCGCGCGTTCACGTTTTGGGCAACCTTGATGGCATAGAGGACGCTGTGGCGCGAAAGAAAATCCAGCAGCGTGTCCTTGCCCCAGGCAAAGCCTGTATTCAAGTCGTCCGGAAGCAGAACAGCCACCGGCTCTACGTTGGCCGCGCCCACATAGAGCGGTTCGTGGTCCGCGACAAAGCCGTTGTACTGGCCGATAGCAGCCCACGATTGCAGGGCTTCCGGCTTGCCGTTGATCAGGCCGGCGTCAAACGGCCCTTCCATATCCCACGTATAGGCCGACCCGAATGCTGACGCTTCGGCGATGGCCAGCTTTTCCGAGCGCGGTTTAAGAAATGCGGTTGAACGGCCTCCTTTGTGGAAAATCGAGTACTCGGTGATCAGTGGTTTTCCGGCCGGAAGCAATCCGCGCACCAGCCGCGTGCGCCGGATATTGGTGACGTTCCAATCCTGGCCCCAGACGCCCGGCTCCCGCCAGCCCTCGTCAAAGGTGAAGTCCATGTAGCGGTTCAGAGCGGCGCGGGAGGGTGAAAGCCCGAAATTTGAGAAGATGGGAATGTTCGATTTCTTCTGGTCGTGGATATACTCGCGGATCTTGGTGAAAAAGCTCGCCACGGCTTCATTGCTGGCCCATTCCGGAGCCCCGGTGTTGTCAAAAAAGATGGCGTCCAGGCCGTCGTCGATAATGCCTCCGACCCGCTTCTCCTGGTATTGGACCCATCCGGGATTGTTGAGGTCGGCGATATAGCGCAGGGCGTCGCGATCGCCGGAGTAGCGATACGGCAGGCCGTTCGGCTCAAACATAATCCACCGGACGGATGCAGGCACGTCCCGGAACATGCTTTGCCAGAAGACGCTGACCGCGCACATGTAGGCCGCTACTTTGATGCCATGCGCGTGGAGCATGCGGGTGACTTCACGGACCAGGGCGCGCTGCGGCGACTCGTCCTCCCAGGAAAAGCCCGCGCTGTAAGTTACCCAAACAAAGTTCACGTGGGCTTTGACCAGCAGATCGACCATCTGTCGCCCATAGACGTCCCTGGCGTACACGTTAGCCAGCACCTTTTGCTCGTCCGGAGTAAAGCGCATTCCCCAGGCGGAGCGCCGCGTCTTTTGCACCTCAATGGGCCCGCCGTCGAATCTTGCAAAGCGGAACCGGCCTTGCTGCAACCAGCTCGGAAGCCGCGACAGGTCAGGCGCAACCCCCGGCGGCATCGTTTGCGCCACAGCGATTCCTGCCAAACTCACCCAAAACGCGCAGCCAAGCAACATCGCAAAGACCTTGTTCCTCATGCTTGTCCCTCCTGAAGAAACTTGAACGGCTATTGGCCGCATGTCGGGCCTTCGCCCGAACCGAGCGCCACCTATCATAGTCCGATTGCGCGGACATTTAAATGTTAGATCCCGCTTGGGCCCAGCCTGAATTCTTAATCCATTTTCACAATGTTGGCGCGGCGGTGTGGTAGACTGTGCCCGCTGTGGGAACTTGTGAAGGAGACGATGTCCGAAGTCGCTAATCCCAAACAGAAGCTGCGCGAGATTTGCAGGATTGCCGCCCGCGTCTTTTATGAAAAGGGCTACGACGGCGCCTCCATGCAGGATATTGCCAAGGCGGTGGGCCTGACCAAGGCGGGGCTCTATCATCACGTGGGCAGCAAAGACCGCCTGCTGTTTGAAATCATGAACTATGGCATGGACATTCTTGACGAATCGGTTCTTGAAAAAACCAAGGGCATCGAGGACCCGCACGAGAGGCTCCGGCAAACCATTGCGGGCCACATCGACCTGGTGGTCCGCTCCCGGGACCTGGAGATCACGGTGATCCTGCATGAGAACCGTTCGCTAAAAGGGGCGCTGCGCAAAAAGATCAACGCGCGCAAGAAGTCCTACATTCATTACCTCGTGGACCTGATTGCCCAGGTCCAGGATCAATCCGGCCGCGAGCCGCTGATCTCGCCGGCCCTCGCGGCTTTCAATCTGCTGGGAATCATCAACTGGCTCTACCAGTGGTATCTTCCCGACGGAAGCATCAGCCAGAGCGAACTGACCCAGGGCTGCGTGGACTTCTTTTTCCGGGGCCTGCTCGGCAGCGCCGCGCCTCCTTCTCCTCCCAACGGCGCTTAACCGCCGCGGCGTTGTTCCCTCTTGCCCGGCATGATAGCATCACTGAAGTCTGAACGAGGAGATTCAGCTTTTCTATGAGCAAGGAAACTGTTGCCTTTCAAGGCGAGCGGGGAGCCTTCAGCGAAGAAGCCGCCTACAAACTGCTGGGGCGCAACATTCAAGTGCTGCCTTGCGAAACTTTTGAAGCGGCCTTCCAAAGCGTCGTCAAAAAGAAAGCCTCCCTTTGCCTGGTGCCGATTGAAAACACCCTGGCCGGGTCGATCTATGAGAACTACGATCTGCTGCTCCAGAACGATCTCCATATCGTGAAGGAGGTCAACCTTCGGATCGTTCACAACCTGATCGCTTTCCCCGGAACCACGCTGCGGAATCTTCGCCGCGTCTATTCGCACCCCGTGGCGCTTGCGCAATGCGGCCGGTTCTTCCGGAGCCACTCGAAGTTCGAAAAGATTCCGTTCTACGATACGGCCGGCAGCGTCAAGATGCTGGCGGAGAAACGGCCCCCGAACTCCGCCGCCATCGCCAGCCGCATCGCCGCCTCGGTGTATGGCGCGCGCATCCTTCAAAGGCATCTCGAAGACCATCACGAAAACTTCACGCGCTTTCTCCTGCTCTCGCCAAAGTCCCATGTTTCGCCCCGGGCCAATAAGGTCTCCATTGTGTTCTCCACGCCCAACTCTCCCGGCGCCCTTTACAAATGCCTCAGCGTCTTCGCCCTGCGCGATATCGACTTGTCCAAAATGGAGTCGCGCCCGCTGCGCGGCCGCCCGTGGGAGTATTTCTTCTACATCGATTTTGTCGGCAACGTGAACAAGCCGCCGAGCAGGAAAGCCCTGGAACATTTAGCGGAAGTCACCACCTTCCTGCGCGTCCTCGGCTGCTACGAAAGCGCCAGGCGGTAGGGCGATTCCCGAATCGCCCCCGGACATGACCCCAGCACGTCTCTACGTCGCGCGCGCAGCCGGTAGCCACGGTCAAGCCGCCTTTTGGTTGACCGTGAGTTCGCATAATATT
This sequence comes from Acidobacteriota bacterium, assembly GCA_021784615.1. Classification (GTDB taxonomy): domain Bacteria; phylum Acidobacteriota; class Terriglobia; order UBA7540; family UBA7540; genus JAMCXS01. The sequence continues at coordinate 19,978 of JAJYHU010000206.1, forward strand.
GAAATGCCCACGGACATCAGAAAAGCTTTGTCCGTGGCTACCAGCTCAAATGCCGCCGGAACGGGGTAATACCGAAGTCCCTCAAAACAGAGACGTTCCAGCGGAACGTCTCTACGTCGCGCGCGAAAACACTTGACAAATAGTGTCTAGTCTGCTAGCCTTATTGGAGCCTGGGCGGCTCGAAGCGCCGGCGGCCGGACGAAGGGTATGCGTTTCCGGGAAGGACGATGAAAAAAAAGAATTCTTTTTTTCAAAAACGAAGCTAGGAAGTTGTTGAAACCAAAAGGGAGCTGTGGAAAAAACAGCCAAAACGAACCGAAAACAAAGCTAAAACGAAGCTAGCCAAGTTGTTGAAAACAAATAATTGGCGAAAAAACAAAGCTAAAAACGAACCGAAGGGGGCTCGGCTTCCCTGCCCGCCGCAAATGGAGCAAAACTAGCCTATTAGTCCTTCGATGGCAGGCTGCGACCGCGGAAATCCGAAGAACAAAAGCAGATTCCTCGTTTCACTCGGAATGACGCTGTGGGGCGCGAGGAATGAGACTGGGCGGACCCGGAATGCACGGTGGGGAACAATTTTCATCGAGACTCCGGCGGCCGGCGCTGCAAAACCAGCGTGAGCCGCGAGCGAGCGCGCCTGGCACTTGCCCGCCGCGCCAAGCAAGAATAAACTGTTACTTAACCTCCGCATGAGCGGGGACCCGGGTTCTTGAGCATCCAGAGGCGGCAAGGAAGCGACTGATGACACCGAAGCGCCGATCAGATTGCCTGATAGAGAGGCGGCCCTCAACGAAGTTCGCGGCAGGGCGCGTCTGGATCGTAATGGCGGCGATTGGTCTCGCGGCCGCCGGCGGGATCAAGGCGCAAACTTCATCGGGCACAGTCGGAGACCTGACGGGCAATTATCAATTTCTCGGCCCTAATGACAATCTCGCTCTGCTCCAGGAAGAAGGAATGGTCAAGGGCTACATCGATGTGATGCAGGGCGAGTCCGAGTCCGATGTGGTCTTAAGCTACCCCATCACCATCGGCTCGCGCCAGGGCGATCACGTCGAGTTCCGCACTCGCAGAATTCACGAGAAGTATTACCGGTTCTCCGGAACGGTTGAGCGCGGCAAGGCGCAGAAGAAAGGCCAGCCGGATTACCTGGAGCTGGCGGGCGAACTGCAACTGATCACGCACAATTCCGTGACGGGAAAAGATACGGTTGACCGCCGTCAGGTGGTCTTTAAATCCAAGGGAGAATCCTGATATCAGCCTCGCGCCGCGCAACGGAAAGCGCCACAAGGTGGCCGGGGCGGCACGCCGAGCCCGTTTCCTTCTGAAACCTTCATTATGAAATCTCAAAAACACAATCTCAAAGGACAGGTTGCTGTCGTCACCGGAGCCGGCTCCGGCATTGGAAAGGAAATCGCGCTCGATCTGCTGCGGTCCGGCGCGTGCGTTGCGGGAGCGAGCCGCCGGGCCGCCCGGGCCGATCTTCTCAAAGCCTTCCAACCCTACCGCCAGCGGTTCATCTGGATTCGCGCGGACGTTTCCCAGGAGCCTGACGTTCAGCGCCTGGTGCGGCAGGTCCTCAAGAAATTCGGCAGGGTCGATATCCTGGTCAACAACGCGGGCGTGCGCGGACCCACGACCCCGGTCACAACTCTGAGCGCCAAAGACTGGCGCGAGGTCCTGGAAATCAATCTGACCGGCGCCTTCCTATGCGCGCGCGAGTGCATGAAAGACATGATAAAGCGGCAGCGCGGCCACATCGTCAATATTTCTTCCATGTCGGGACGCATGGCCTATCCGCTGCGAGCTTCCTATGCGGCTTCCAAGTGGGGACTAATTGGATTCACGGTGACGCTGGCCCAGGAGGCCGGCCCTCACAACATCCAGGTCAACGCGGTTTGCCCCGGCCCTGTGGAGGGCGAGGCCATCGAGGAAGTTATCGCGGCCAGGGCGCAAGCGCTCGAGGTCCCGGCCGATAAAATTCGCCAGCAATTCCTTCGCCGGGCGGCGCTCAACCGCATGGTCACCCCGGCCGACGTAAGCCGCACCGTTCTCTTCCTGTGTTCGGATGCCGCTCGGAACATCACAGGACAGGCCATCGACTTGAGCGCAGGCTACCGGCTTTGATTGCCGGGCGCCTGTTTCAAGGATTGTCCCGACTTCTTCAGCAGCCGCTCCCGGCGGCGTGAAAGATGCTTCAAGCGCGATGGCGGCCCGGAGTTTTCATGAAGGTGTTGCACCGCCGCTTCCGCAAATTCCAGGGCCTTCGCGGCATCCCGAAGGCAGTGCTCGTAATGGATGGCAAGCTCTTCGCAGGCTTCAACCAGGTATCTGGACCGGCGGCGAATGATTTCTTCCCAGGCTTCCACCGCCTGTTCGTAACGCCGGAACCTCTTGTGCTGCAAAGCAAGCTGCCAAAGCGCCTGGGGCTCAACCGAGCGCGGCAAGCCGCGCTCAAGCGCCTGCTGGCAGGCCGCAAGCGCCAGGTCGGAAGCTCCGGCCCGCTCCAGGATGCGGCTGAGGCTGAACAAGTCGCGGCTGTCGCAATCTCCGCCGTCGCCCGATCGAGTGACGGCCTGGCCCGCTTCAACCATCAGCGCCGCAAGCGTTACGATGTCGAGCGCGTTGTGGAAGAACACGGGTTGCAGCCCCTCCGCGCTTCCTGTCCGCAGATAGTCAAAATAGATTTGCGGAATTTCGGAGCCGGCCACGTCGCCGTTGCGCGCAATCCCCAGCAGTTCCCGCTCCAGGTTCTTGAGGTTGCAACTTTCGAGGCGCAGCTTCCACAACCGGCGCGCCGGATGCAGCAGGTCAAGATGGGCGAGGCGCGCAAAGGGCGACCGCATGCGGGCGAGCGTGTAGCGCGCTTCAAGCAGCGGAAGGTCAAACGTCTTGCCGTTAAACGTCACGAGCAACTGATAAGGCTCAAGCGCCTCCGCAAGCGCCTGGAGCGCCGCCTTCTCTTCCGTGAAATCCCGAAGGAAATATTGCCGCACGCGGAAGGCGGAACCCTCCGCCATTCCGATCCCGATCAGGAACGCGCACGTCCCCGTCCCTCCGGACAAACCGGTGGTCTCGGTATCCAGAAAAACAACCGAGTTTGGCGGCGGCAAATCGACTCCCGGCAGGAACAGGCCCAGCGGCTGAAGGTCAGCGCTCGCAATATCGTCAATGCGAAACTTTCCATAGGGCCTGCCGGCCGGAAGAACCTGCTGGGCCATGAAAAACTCGCCGCAATCGTTGCTGCAAACCTCTCCCTCGACGTAATGCTCAACGCCCTGCGGCGCTCTCTCTGCGGAAAGTTTGCGCGGCCGTTGATCGAGCCGGCGCAAGTATTCGAGCTGCCGCTCCAGCGCGTCCTCGCGGATGGTCTTTTGCGAGGATTGCTTGAGTTCACGGAGTTTTTCTTGCAGGTTCATCGAACAGTTTCAGAACAGGGATTGCCGCTGTCCCCTCCCGGCGCGCTATTGGCCCGCAGATCCCTGTGCTCCAGCCAGAATCCGGTCCAGGACGGCAAGCGCCACTTCCTTGCCTTTTTCTCCCACTTCCCCTATCGGCCCCACGCACGAAGGGCACCCGGCAGGGCAGGCGCAATGGGCGATCAGCCGCTGCGTATTTTCCAGCAGGCTCGCGCTCAGCTGATAGAGCGGCTCGCTGAAGCCGATACCGCCGGGGTATTTGTCATAGAGATAAATATTGGGCTCGAACAGCTTCACCAGCACGGCAGGCTGCCCGGAATCTGGAAGCGGGTCTTCATCTTCCACAAGCTCCAGATTTTCTCCCACCGCAACGCCCAAGTCGCGCGCGTCGCACATCATCAGCAAAGTGCCCACCGCCTGCAAAGCGTTGGCGAGCCCCCGGACGCCGTTCAGGCGCTCTTCCCGCGAGTATGGCATAGCGTCCATGAACGGCTGCGGCAGCGTCAGCCAGAACGCCGTGGTGTGCATTTCCTGCTCCGGCAGCGACAAATCTCCGGAGCCCACGTTCTCCATGGTGTGAAATTTGATCTTTTTGAACCCGACGACCTGCGTGTTGACCTGAACCTCGCCGTGATTCTTGACGGCGGGCCCGGCGGGCTCCGAGGCGAAATTCTCAAGGATTTTGATCTTGGTGTAGGAAATCGCGTCGGTAAAATACTCGGAATCAACCTCGTGCACGTAAGCTTTGCGGTCGCCATAATCCAGCCGTTCGACGTGGTACTGCTGGCCGTCCTGGAGGTAGATGGCCTTCTCGTGAACCGTCGTGAGGGCGCTCGTGAAATCAACTTCTCCAATCACGCGAGGCTCCGCCGTCATATCGACAATCACAAAGTTGTCCGAAGAAACCGACCGCAGGCTGATGGCGTCCGCGGGATAGCTTTCCGAAACCCAGTGCCAGCCTTCGGCGGTCTGATGGAGAAATCCCAGCTCCTCGAGATGCGCGCAGAGGACTTTCAAGTCGAGCGACCCAAAGCGTTCGTCCTCGCGCAGCGGGAGTTCGAAGGCCGCGCACTTCAGGTGGTTCAGAAGAATCTGAAGATTGTCCGGGTTCACGTAGCCGTGCTCGGGAGAGTGGCTGAAAAAGTATTCGGGATTTTGCGCGATAAACTGATCGAGCGGAGCGCTGGTGGCCACCAGAATCGCGGCGGAACTTCCCTGCCGGCGTCCGGCGCGGCCCGCACGCTGCCAGGTCGAGGCAATCGTCCCAGGATAACCGGCGAGAACCGCCACGTCGAGGCTGCCGATATCAATTCCCAGCTCCAGCGCATTGGTCGCGACCACGCCGAGCAGGCGGCCGTCGCGCAGGTCGCGCTCAATCTCACGCCGCTCAATCGGCAGGTAGCCGCCCCGGTAGCCGCGCACCAAGTCCGGGCCGCCCGGCCGCCCGGCAAAATCCTGCTTCAAATAGGTCACCAGAATTTCCGCCGCCAGCCGCGAGTTCGTAAAGACGATGGTCTCGAGCCTTCTCGACATAAAAGCCTTCGCCAGGCGGCGAGTCTCGTTCAGGTAAGACCTGCGGATTCCCAGTTGCGGGTTCACCACGGGCGGATTGTAGAGGACAAAAAACTTTTCGGCCGAGGGTGCTCCATTTTCATCCACCAGTTCGATGTCTTCCTCGATGATTCGCGCGGCCAGCTCCGACGGGTTCGCAATGGTTGCGGAAGTGCAAACGAATTGCGGCCTGCTGCCGTAAAATTCCGCGACACGCTTCAGCCTGCGGATCACGTTAGCCAGATGGCTCCCGAAAACTCCGCGGTAGTAATGCAGCTCATCGATGACCACAAAGCGAAGGTTTTCGAACAACCGTTCCCACTTGGTGTGGTGCGGCAGGATGCCGGCATGGAGCATATCCGGATTGGTGATCACCAAGTTGGCGCGGGACCGGATGGCCTTCCGGGCGTCCTGCGGAGTGTCGCCGTCATAGGTGAACGTCCGCACTTCATCGCCCAGCTTCTCCGTCCAATGGTTCAACTCCACCAATTGGTCCTGCGAGAGCGCCTTGGTCGGGAACAGATAGAGAGCGCGCGCTTCCGGAGCTTCCACCAGCGCGCTCAGGATCGGCAGGTTGTAGCACAGCGTCTTGCCGGAGGCCGTGGGCGTGACGACCACAACGTTCTTGCCTTCGTGGGCCAGCCGCGCGGCGTGGGTCTGGTGCGTGTAGAGATTCTCAATGCCTCTCGCACGAAGAATCTCCTGAAGCCGCGCCGGAAGGAAATCCGGGAAAGGGGCCACCTGGGCTTCGCGCGCCGGGAATCGCCTGAGGGCCGTGACGCCGCCTTCCCGCCGCGATCCTTTGAACTTGTTTTGGATGTCTTCAACAATACTCTCGATGGAGGCCGCGCCCGGTGATTGGCTTAGACGCTGAAGCAATTTCGTCTCTGACGTGGTCTTCATACTTCCCTTCCGGCCTTCAGGCTGAAATGCCGGCGCATTTCGCCTTTTGTTCGCTTATCGTACCATGCCCTCGCCCGCGCACCAATCGGAATCTGGCGACCGGGCAAACGTCTTCCGGAAACACGCCCAGCTTCCCAGGATGGCGCTTAAACCTGACTGATAGATTATACCGCCGTGTGGGAGTGAGGAAGCCGGCGGAAATGCCCCGAGGGCGCGGCAAGACTCACAGCGCCGGGAATGATCAAGCCTCTTGGGGCATCTCCGCAATCAGCTACTGCCCCGTTTTGCCCGGGGCGGGAGGCGCGCGACGCATGACATGCCGTGGAATCAGAACCTTTGGCGGATACGTGCAATTATATTTACGGTAATGCGAAGTGAGGCCCTGCGTGACAGGGATAACGAGCGGCGGATTGGGCGCTTGGTTGAAATCGAACGCGTCCAGCATGTCGCTCGCTTCGTGGTCCCGTTTGGTCAGGTGCTGAAGGTGAAAGCGCTCCTCCACAAACCGCAGGATGGAAGTAAAGTCGCCGGTTTCGTCGGTGACATAACCGGGCTTGGCATAGGGCGAGATCACCAGCAACGGCACCCGGGGCCCGTAGCCGAAGGCGTCCAATTCCGGCGGCGGAACGTGGTCGTAGAAACCTCCGTAATCGTCCCAGGTGATGAAGATGACGCTGTTCGCCCAATACCGGCTTTTCATCAAAGCGTTCACAAGGCGCGTCACGTACCACATCCCCTGAGGAACGGGTTCGGGCGGGTGTTCGCTATCCTGGAAAGTCGGAATCAGCCAGGAAACCTGAGGCAGGGTTCCCTGTTTAAGGTCGCGGAAATACTCGGTCTCATTCACCAGGCGCGACATCAGCTTGGGGTTATCCCGAATGCTTTTGAACCCGGGCAGCGGGTTCCACAAACCGAGTTGCTGGGGCTCGGGGTCTTTCACGTGGCAAGGGTCAGAGGCAGGCGCCGGCTTCCCCGTGGTTTCCACGTAATACTTCCAGCTGACGTCCTGGCCGGCCAGGCGGTTGATGATGGCGGCAAAGCTGAAACCGTCAGGATCATCCATTCTTTCTTTCAACTCTTCCAGCTCGTGATTCTGGGAACAGACGTTCCCGATAAGCCCGCCGGAGGTGGCGGCAACCGTGTAGACGTGGTTGGGCATGCTGGGCCCGTTCAGCGAGGAAAAAAACCGGTCCGCCAGGGTAAAGTGGCGGGCATAGTCCCAATAATTCGGAATGTCGTGGCCGTCGAGGTAAGCCATGGTGTAAGGGCTGCCTTCCGCCCAGACAAAACCATCCATGGCTCCGTGGTCGTAAGCCGCGTGCGCCGCTTCCCAGCTATGGCTAAGGTCGCAGGCAGGCATCGGCAGGTGCAGGTGGAAAGGCTTGATGCAGCGCGCCGCGCCTGGAAGAATCGGCGAGCAGGTGCCTGGCGGAAAGCCATCCACGCCCGGATAAGTGCCGAAATAATTGTCGAAGCTGCGGTTCTCCTGAATAATCCAGATGATGTGCTGAATCTTTTCCATGCCGGCCGGTATCTGGCCCTGGGCGGGCCGCGCCAGAGCCATGGAGCCTGCGTCAGCAAGGGCGGCGAGCACTGCGGCGATAATGGCGAACCGGCACCCAAATCTTCTTATCCATTTGGTTATCACGGGGAGGACCTCCTGATAAGAATCCCCTTGGATGATCGTAAAATGCACCAGCTTGAACACGGTTCGCATAAAATCACAATGCTATTTGCGTGTCAAGGAACAAAAACG
>JAJYHU010000428.1 GCA_021784615.1 Acidobacteriota bacterium
ACTCTGGACGCCCCTGTCAGGCCTGGTTTGCGCTAAAATTACTCTTTGTGAGAAGATTACTTTTAATGGCGCGCAAACCGGAACGGGAGGTCATGGACGGCCATGACGAGGTTGCCGCTTACGCCTCGGCCTCAAGCCAGGCCCACTTGGATGCTCTGGACAACACCTTGGTGGAACAGGCTCTTTCACTGGGGCGAGACGGCAAGGAGCTTACCGGCCTCCTGCTTGATCTTGGATGCGGCCCGGGAAGCATCGCCTTGAAGATCGCTGCTCGATGCCCGCATCTGGTGGTTGTGGGCGTCGACCGTTCCCGAACCATGCTCCGCGTCGCGCTCAGCGCCGCCCGGGATCGAGGCCTGGCGAACCGCGCCTTCTTTATTGCGGGTGACGGGAACCGGCTCGGTTTTTCCGACGGAGCTTTTGATTTTGTCCTGTCCAATTCGGTGTTGCATCATCTTGCTTCACCCGCGAGCGTCTTTGAGGAAATGGCCCGCATCGCCAGCGATGGAGGGACGATATTGGTCCGCGATTTGCGGCGTCCCTCTTGGCTGGCTTTCCCTTTCCATGTACGCTGGCATGGACGCCGCTATTCTGGCGTTATGAAGAAGCTTTTCAAAGATTCCGTGCGGGCGGCCTATACGCCGGAGGAATTGGCTGCTTTGCTGCGGGCGTCCGGCATGGACGCGGCGCGCATCTTCCTTCATGAAAGCTCCCATATGGGATTCGTGTACGGGGCTCGGTCAAAAACTTGTCAGACAGGTGTGAAATGAAGCTTCGTGCACTCATGCTCTTCCTTCTGTTTGCTCCGGCGGCGCTTGCGGCCCGCGATAAGAGTCCAACCTACCGGATTCCTCTGCCGCCCAAGCCGGATTTTTCTTCTTTGGTCTGGCTTCTCGGCGACTGGACGGGCCAAACCGCCGGGCACAGCCCTTCGGGTGAATTGCATCTCTCCATTTCTTACGGTCTCGATCAACGGGTCATTCTTTTCAAGGAGGAAATCTCCCTGGCCGCAACCACGGAAGCGCCGGCCGCCAAAGAATCCTCCATCGGCGTCTTGTCGCGTGATCCTTCGGGGCATTCGTTTCTTTTTCAGCTCTATTCCAGCACGGGCTTTATCACCTGTTACCGCGTTGATGTTTCGGGGTCCGAAATCGACTTTAACCCCATCGGCGGCCCTGAACCTCCTCCCGGCTGGCTGTCGCGCCGGATTCTTCAACGCAGCGACATTGACGGGTTCACCGAAACAGTTGAGCTGGCTCCGCCTCAAAGGCCGTTTTTCTATTACTACACGGCGATCTTCACGCGCGCGGCTCGGACCGAGAAGGCCAAGACTCCGCCTTCTCATAAGGCGGAAAGCAAATAGGACGGCATTGTCGAATTTCATCCATGGCCCGGGAACCGGAAAGGCCGCCGGCCCGTTTGGATCTTTGCCGGCGCGCCAGAGGAGAAGCCCATGACGGATCGCGGAAAAAAGTCTCTCATTATGGCCGCGTCCGTTGTGGCGGCGCTGGCAGTCCTTTGCCTGTGGATTGTTCCGGGCCTTGTGGACGTCAATCGCTACCGTCCGCAGGTGGAAGCGCTGCTCAAGCAAAAAACCGGGAAGCCGGCGCACATCGGCCACCTTGCGCTTACGGTTTTTCCGCATCTTGCCATTGAAGTGGACAACTTTGTGATGGGCAATCCTGCGGGATTCCCCGCGGGCGATTTCATCAACACGCGGCGGGTTTACGCCGTTCTCGATGCCGGCGCGTTGTGGAATCGAAAAGTCGTGATTGAATCTTTGCTGGTGGAAGACCCCGTGATTCATCTGCTTTCGGCTCCGGGCGGCCGCTGGAACTTTGAAAATACTCCCGGCCAGGCGCCCGCAGCCGCGGCCCCGCCCAAGCCCAAGGCGGCGATGTTTTCTCTGGGAAGCATCTCCACGATCAACCTTGACGGCGGACTCGTCACCATCGCCAACTTGCTCCCTTCGGGAGAAGCAGGCCCCAGTTATTTTGAGGGGCATGGCATCTCCTGCCGGCTGCAAGACGTGAATTTGAGCGCCGCAACCGCTTCGGGCGCTCCCGCCGCCATGATCGGCAAGCCGTCGTTGATGGGCTGGATCGGATCTCCCGCGATTTTTTACGCTGCGGAGGCGGCTCCTCAACCCATCGCCCACGGTGACTTCAAGGCCGATTCCTTGCGCTTTGGAGCTATTCAGGCGACATCCGTCAATTCTCAAGCCTGGGTGTTTCCTAAAAAAGCGTTCCTGGACCATCTCACGCTTGATCTGGCCGGCGGCTCCCTTAAAGGCAAGGCGGACTTTGATTTCTCCGGGCCGAATCTCGGCTATAAAATCCGCACGATTTTCCACAACATCGACGTGGCGCAATTGGCCCAGGCGTTTCCCAACGCCCGCGGCAAGATGACCGGCGCCATGGAAGGCGGTCTCGATGTTGAGGGCCAGGCGGTTCATACCTCCGATCCTCTGAGCGGGCTTGAGGGGACGGGACAGGTGACGATCCGCAACGGCAAGCTGCCCAGTTTGCAACTCAGCCGGAATTTGGTGGAACTGGTGCGGTTGGCGGGCATCGGGTCCACGTCGGGCGATCCTGCGGCATTCTCCCTGATCTCGACGGACTTGAACATTGCGAACCAAGTTTTGACCAGCCATGATATTAAGATTGTCAGCAGCGATCTCGATGTTGCCGGTTCGGGCGCCATGGCGCTGGCGGGCGCGGGCGAAATCAACTATAGCGGGGTGGCGAAATTGGCGGCCCGCCAGACCGGATTAACAAGTTTGCTGGCCGCGATTTCCGGCGCAACTTTTTCAAATGGCAAGCTCTCGTTTCCCTTTGACCTGCGGGGAACCCTGGAGCATCCCAAGTTCAGCCTCCGATCGGGGCAGGGAGGTTCTTCTTCTCCCGCCACAGGCAGCCAGCCCGGCAATCTTATCCAGGGCATTTCCAAGCTCCTTCGCAAGAAGAAGACTCCCACCTCCGCACCCAAACAATAGGGCCCCCAAAGCCTCGACGGCTGGCTGGCCCCTTCAGCCTTTGGCGGCATCGGAATAAATCTTTTGGACAACGGCAAACGCCAGTTTCTTCTTGCGGTGCCGGCTGACAAGTCCTTTGCGGTTGATGTGTTCGGAACCCGGAGGCGGCTTGGGGTGAAAGCCGCGCACGGGACACTCGAAATCGTTATAGACCCAGATGGTCTCGCCCACCATAAACGAGCGCCGCTTGGGATCGAGCATCTGGCGGAGGTGCGACGTGAGCAGCAGGACCTGGAAATCCTCGCTGTAGTCGCGGCTCTTGTCATTCGCCTGAGGATTCCTCAGCCCCAGGACCGCCTCCGCGCCGAATTCGCTAACCAGGATCGGCTTGCCGGGCCACTTGGTGTGGACCGCGTCGAGCATCGGACCCACTTCGTCGAAACTGCCGTAATACCATCCGTAGTATTCGTTGAGGGCGATAAAGTCCACGGAATCGAAGCTGATGTCTTTTATCCTTTGGTCGGAGGCGAAGGTGACCAGGCGAGTGGGGTCGAGCCGGCGGACGAACCGGGTGGCCTCGCGGACGTATCCGGCTACGGCAGGCAGGTTGGAATGGAATTCGTTGCCCACGGACCAGATGATGACCGAGGGATGGTTGCGGTTCTGCTCGATCATTTCCTGGAGCTGGGGCGCGCCGTAGGTCTCCCAGACTTCCGGGTCGCTGAGTGTTTCGGGCGATGTTTGCCAGGCTGGAATCTCGCTCCACAGCAGCAATCCCAGTTCGTCGCAGAGGTCGTAGACGCGCGGGTGCTGCTGGTAATGTGTTAACCGGACAAAGTTGCAGCCGAGCTTCTTGATATCCTCAAAATCCTGGCGGGTCTCGAATGCAGGAACCGTCATCCCGTCGCCGGGATACAACTCATGGCGGTTGATGCCCCGCATTTTGAGCGGTTCTCCATTCAGATAGAACTCCGTGCCGCGAGTTTCAATCTGCCGGAAGCCGAAGCGCGTCGTCTTTTGGTCGCGCGCGCCCTGGTCCGGAATGAGTTTAACGAGCAGGGAATACAACGACGGATGCTCGGGCGACCAAGCCGCCACGTTCTTCATGGTTTTGTGGAACTCGCGCCATGCCGTGCCTTGATCGAGCGGCATGGCGGCCTCGCTCCGCCAAAGGACGCGCCGGGCGGAATCTTGAACGCTGATCCGGAGCCGGCCGGATTGCTTTTCCGCCGTGTTGCGGACCGGCACGCGAACCGAAAGCTTCCAGCGGTCCCCGCCTTCCATTCGAGTGGTGATAATGGGGTCTTCCAGGTAGGCCGGCGGCTTGCGCTCCAGGTAGATTTCCCGGTTGATGCCGCCGCAGTTCCACCAGCCGGTCCACCTTGTGTCCGGAATGGCGCGATCGAGAACCTTGTTGTCCGCCATCACCACCAGATAGTTCAAATCGTGCGGCAGGACGGCCTCGGTCACATCCAGCGTGAAATTGGTGAAAGGGAAAAGATGCTCTCCCACCGGCTGGCCGTTCAGCCACACTTTGCTGCGCAGCGCCACGCCCAGAAAACGCAGCAGGGTCCGGCCGCCGCTCTCGGGGGCGGGAAGCCGGAAGACGGTGCGGTGCCACGCCTTGCCGTGATAATTGGCATGGTCCGGAAAAGCCGCGTTGAAGGAAAGCGGAACGCGTATGCGGCTCCATCCGGACGCCTGCTGGTCGCGGTGCCATCCAAGCTTTTCGCCTGAGTCTTCGGGATCAAACCGGAAGTCCCATTCACCCGATAGGTCCGCGGTGGTTGAGAGGCCGTACTCTCTTATCTGGCTGAAGCCGAGCCCGGAGGCTCCGAGCGTGACGGCTGATGCTCCCGCGACGGTCAGGAATTTTCTCCGATTCATGTTGCTCCTTTGACGCTGGCTCGAACGCTCACCCGTCCGAGAGGCCGTAATCAAATGCTGCGGCTATTCGGCCGGCATCGGGATTGCCCGGCCCGTGCGGATGGACTCTTTCGCGGCGTCCAGAATTTCATTCACCGTCACGTTCAGCCGCCCGGAGAGCATTCCCTCCACCGGCTTGTCGTGCTGGATGCAATCCACCAGATAGGCGATAGGATTGGTTTGGGTCTGGGGCGGCGAGGGTAGGGCAACGGGCTCTCCGTCGCCTTCCGTGGTGGAAGGCCGGGTGTTGGCGGCGCGATATAGCAAGGCATTGGAAAGCGCCATCAGGCTGCCTCCCGGCCCGAATACCTGGATGCGCTCCATGGAAAACGGCCAGTCCCAGGAGGGCTCAAGGATCGCCGTGCCGTTCGGATATTCCAGCACCACCACGGCGTCATCCTCCACCTTGTTATGCTGGCTGATTTTAAGTTTGAGCGAACGCGCAAAGACTTTTGTGGGCCGTCCCTTCATCCATACGGAGAGAGCCGCGCCGTAGCAGGCAAAATCCATCAGGGCGCCACCGCCGTCTTTGACGGGATCGTAGAGCCAGGCGTTTGCCCATTTGGACGCGCCGATCTCGCGCGGCCCCTGGTGGCCGTTCTGCGAAATCAATTGCTGGACGGGGCCGATCTTTCCGTCTTTTACGTCCGCGTGGAGTTGCTGGAAGGAAGGCAGCCAGTTGTCAAAGTAGTTGACCATCAGCTTGATGTGGTTGGCCTTGGCCAGGCGTTCCATGGCGCGGGCGTCGGCGGCCGTGGTGGCCATGGGCTTTTCCATTTCCACGTTGATGTGCCGCAGGGCGCAGGCTTTTGCCACAGGATAATGGAGATAGGTCGCCGTGGTGGTGATTACCGCCTGGGGCTTTACCTGGTCAAGCATGGTGATGTAGTTGGAATAAAATTTGACGCCTGCCGGCACGCGCCCCTTGGCCTTCTCGATCAGCTCGGGATGCGGATCGGCGATTGCCACCAGTTGCGCCTGAGGAACTTCGGCGAGGTCCTTTAGAATGCCCCAAACGTGATCGTGTTCAAGCCCCACGATCGCAAAGCGGACCTTGCCGGAACTATTCTGCGCCGCTGTGCCCAGCGATGCCAGCATCATCATCGATGCCAAAGCCATGATCAGTGATCTTTGCATTGCCTCTTCCTCCATGGGGCGGCCGCGGCATGCGCCGGGCGCCGTGCTATCTTGAATCCTGTCCGGGGCCGCGCGGCCCCGCGGGAGACATGCTAACAGGAAAAAGGGCGGACGGAAAATAAATGGTTGATCCCGGCTTCCGGCGGGCGGGGCGCGCGACACTTGAAAGCTGCTGGCCGCCGCCGTCGAAATCGGCTAGAAT
>JAJYHU010000043.1 GCA_021784615.1 Acidobacteriota bacterium
GCACTGCGTTCACCTGACGCAGGGGAAACGTCTTGGTCAAAACGCCGAGACTCATGTAATCGGTAACTCGGGTACCCTTTGCAAGTTCAGCCAGGGCACGGGCCATCTCCGGTCCTCCTCTCCTATTCATGAGAGATGCATACCGCAAATCCATCTAAGTGAACAGTATTGAGGTTAGAGTCCAGGCGCGGGGATTTTGGAGTTTGCGCGGGGCTGCGAGGCGGCGCTGCCGGAGGGGAAGCGAATTTATTTCCGGAGCGACAGCGCGGCGTATCAGGCGGCGGTGATCAATCATTACAGCCAGGTGGGGAGAAGCTTCACGATCACGGCGGATCAGGACGCGGCGCTGAGATTCGCGTCATAGAGGTAACTCGTCGCTGCCAGCCGGGAGAGCTGCTACTTGACCGAATGGACGGAGTCCACGGTGTAGAAATCGAAATGACAACTGCGAGCAGCTTTGCCGCAAGTCAGCACGCCACGGCGCAGCAGCCTGGCGGGGCCGTCATCCGGAAACGGAGCACCATAGTGAAGCATCGAAAGCCGTCCGGCTGCGCGGCGCAGATTTTGGGACCCGGAAACGAATTTCACCTGTGGGGTTTTCTCTCCGGGCGCCAACAAAACGAAAAAGTCTGCCTTGCCCGGCATCAGACCCTTGGCTCTGATGCGGTAACTTTGAGTCCTGGAAATTTCCTTCCGCGCTTTGCGGAGGGCCCTTTCGAAGGACTTGTCTGACCCGGCGATGCGAACCAAGCGCTGCCGGGAGTCTGGGGCGTTCCAGTCGTAGGCGTGTTTACCGGTCTGGCCTGCGTCGAGCACCACCGCCCAGGCGTAGTGATCTATGGCTTTCGATTTCCGGCCAAGCTTTTCCTCAATCTGGCCCAGATGGTCACCGTCCACAGGACTTTGCTCCAGCGCAAAGCTAGCCGTCTCATACCTGTGCGCTTCATCGATCTTCCCCTCATGGAAGTAGACCCAGCCGAGCGTGTCCCAGTAGGCCGCTAAACTCGGCATTTGGGTCAAATCATCGTCTTTCAGATTTCCCAGAGAAATTCTGCCCGTGCGCTTTTCTACCGCTTTCACCGCCCGAAGGGCCCACTGTTCGGCTTCCGGCAGCTTCATACCGGCTTTCGCCAGGGCGTATGCTCCATCGTTCAATGTGTCGGGGGCCGGATGCAGGCTCACAAGCTTTTCAAATTCAGCGACCTCTCGCGTGTAATCACCCGTGTGGCCCAATGCATAGGCCAGCTGCATCTGCGCCCACCAGTTATGAGGGTCCATTTTGATACACGCTTCGAATTCAGGCACCGCTTCTGCATATCGATGCATCCGGACGAATTGATGCCCCAGGTTTGTGTGGCCGTACTCATCTTTCGGATTCCGGCGGATGTAGTCGCGCCAAAGCTGGATGATCTCCTCTTCTTTCGCGCCCGCGTCTATCAGGGTATTGTTGAGTAATTGGTAAGTCGGAATAGAATGAGGCGCCAAGCTCGCCGCCTTAGACATCGCGGCGATGGCATTGTCGTTTTGGTCAAGACCCTCGTAGATCCCGCTGGCTATCTGCCAGGCCAGCGCGGAGTCAGGTTTGAGCTTCAGGGCGCGGCTGATATGGTCGAGAGCATCGTTATATTCCTGCTCCTGTTCCCTGACGTAAGCTTCGAGGACGTCTTCCTGAAATTCCGTATCGGGCGAGCCCGCCGCCGCGCCGGTATGCAGGCCAATAAACTCGTCAATATCGCTGCTCACGGCCTTCTGGAATTTGCGGTAGGTTTCGAACTTCGCCGTTGGAACTTGCTCCGCGGTGGTGGATGCCCGCCGCTCGGCTTTCAGCACCCCGTTTTTAAAAGAATAAGCCGAGTGATACGACCCAAAGGGAGTGGTCAAATCCAGACCCTCAGGCAGTTGCGGGCTGTAGCCCTTGGGCAGTTCCAGGCTCGCGCTGTAGTCGGATTCTTTGGGATCACCCAAAATAAAAGGCTGCGGCGCCTTGGCGTCGCTCGGCGGCAGAGACCTCGGCCCCTCCAGCGGCAAAGGCGGAAGGATGCGCTGATACGCCCACTGCGAGTAATCCTTCCGGACGTAGCGGCAGGAAAAGCTAAAGGGATGGGTAGTATCCTCGGGTGAGGAAACCTGCACGTGGCTGACGGTGCCGCCAAAACCCAGGTCCCGGACAATCTCCTGCACTGTCCTCGGCCACTGTGACTCGGCCACGCTATTGAAGATCTGACGCATGCCAATCGCTTGATCGCCCTCCAGGGTGTAATGCATCTTGCCCTTAAAAGTTCCATCGCTCCCAAGCTTCCCTTCTGCCCGGAACGTGGCCCTGTTGGGAACGGACGGCTTCAGGGGCGTGACGGCCAGGTAGGCCGGCTGCGTGTCCGGAACGACCAGCGCCCGCTTGCCGCGCAGGTCGAAGGTCAGCAGCCCCAGCGGGGCGAGCTCCGTTGTGGCATCCATCCACTGAAGCTTAGTGTCTTCCGGAACTACCGTAATCGCGTGGTCGAATTGCTCGAGGGAAGGCACTGCGGGATCGATCCGCTGCGCGGAACTGATGAGCGCCGTCCAGCCCTCAATCCCCGCTGCATGAAGCAGAGAAGCGAGCAAGGTCGCCTTGTCCTTGCAGTCACCGTAGCGGTTTGCGAGAACCTGAGCGGCGCTGTGCGGCCGGTAGTGCCCGATGCCGAGGGATATGCTGACGTAGCGGAACTGCTCGGCAACGTAAGAATAAATAGCCTGGAGCTTTTGCTGTTCGGTGGACAGGCCCTTGGTCAGTTGCGCGGCTTTCGCACGAATGGCTGGAGTGGACGCTTCCTGCGGACTTACGATCCGCCGCCACCACTCGCCCACCTGCGCCCAGCTTTGGAAGCTGCTGAGCAGCACGTCGGGCGGCCGTGCCTGCCCCTCAGGATACCGCCGCTGTTTCCGCACCTTCGTATTGCTGTGCTTCCAGATATAGAAACGCCGGTTACCCTTAGTTGTTACCGTTGGCTGCGCGCGCGAGTTCCTCACCTTGGTCGCGCGGCCTTTGGGCACGCTCACTACCAGCTCTTCGTCCAGCATGACGGCGTTTTCGACGAAGTCGTAGGAAAGCTCGAATTGCCCGGGGATCAACGGTGCGTAGGTCAGAAAACGAACGTGGTATTCGAGTTCGCTGCCCGGCACCAAGCCTTTGACCGCCACCTGTTTTTGGCGGTAGTCGGTGTATTCTGGGGCGTTTAAAGTGACCGTCGGGGTTACGTCCTGAAAGCTGGAGTGTGTCGTAGCCACTATCGTGCCGTCAGGCTGCACCACCCGTACGTAGCCGATCTGCAAGCGCTGAAAGGCGCTGCTGTAAGTAAATACCAGCACGCCGTATTGCTGCACACCGGCGGGAGATTGAATCTTGATCCTCGCCGTGACATCATGGGTGCCGGTGCCGTCATTTTCAAAACGATAGACGGTGCGGTAATACTCGATGACTGCGGCCTCTTTGGAATAGTCTGGCTTGGCGCGCGGCGTGGCCATGGCCATCCTGCTTGGCGAGAGTTCTGCCGCCAGCACCACGATCAGAACCGATAACGGCGCAGACTTTCTCATGGGCTCAAACCTCCTCCTGCGCAAGGTCCTTCAAGCCCCGACGGGCGGTCGCTAGCATACCCCCAGCCACGACTTGACGCAATGCCGATCAGTAGCAGGTCCGGCGAACTGACGCATAGCACCTGGGTGCGCGGGAAAACACTCCGTCCTGCCCTCTGGTGGCCACGCTACCCGCTTGTGCTCCGCACCCTTTCGTCCTTCTGGGCCCAGGTTACAGGGGATACAATCAATGACTTTGTTCTATCCCTAATCAAGGATACCCAGATCCGTGAACGGTTGCGGTTCCAATTCCGGGCGAAGTTCTTCAACGCCATGAATCGTCCGCAATTCGGCAATCCCAGTGTCAGTCCAACGGACCGAAACTACGATCGAATCACAAATCAGATCAATGACCCGAGGAAAATTCAGTTTGGGTTTAAACTATACTTCTGAACATACCACGGCCACGAGGAAGCCTGCTGGCTGAAAGGCGACAAGCCGAATGTTACGAAAGCTGTTTTTCATGAACACTCAATCATCGGTTCTGTGCGGTTTACGGAAAGGGATCTTGTCTGCTTTTATCCTGTGGGCCTCCGGAATTGCGGCGCCATGCGTTTTGGCTCAAATCCCCCTCCACACTGCCGTTCCTGAAACTCCAGGTCTGAACATTCACTTCACCACGCCTCGGCCGGGCGGCGGGCCTGCCGCCCGCGTCGATCCTTTGATTGGCACGGGTGACGGCGGGAACCTGTTTCCTGGGGCTGTCATGCCCTTTGGGATGGTGCAACTGAGCCCGGATACGGAAAGCCACGGATTTGGCTACCACTATGATCAGCACGACATCCAGGGCTTCAGCATGACCCACATGAGCGGACCGGGCGGGCCCAACGAGGGCGAGGTGTTTTTTACCGCGACCACCGGGCCTATCGAGACCGCGACGGCTGAATTTGAATCGCCTTATTCCCACAGCCATGAATCGGCTGTTCCGGGATATTATCGGGCTCTGCTATTACGCTGGGGCATCAATGCTGAGCTCACCGCGACGGACCGCACCGGCCTTGCCCGATTTACTTTTCCAGCCGGGAAAACGGCGAATATCCTTGTTCCCATCAGCCATACGCTCAATCAGACCGTTGCGGCGAAGGTTCGGGTGGAAGGGAACCGTGAAATCACCGGCTACGTGGTAAACCGCATTTGGGGAAGCGCCACATACAAAGTTTATTTCGCCATGGTCTTTAGCCGTCCCTTTTCTTCTTTCGGCGCCTGGAAGGAGGGCAAACTTGGAGGACCCGGCAAAGTTGCCGCGAATCATCGCTCCGCAACACAAACCCGCCAGCGGCAATGGATCGGCGCTTATGCCAGCTGGCCGCTGTCGGCGCATTCGCAAACCGTCGTCGCCAAAGTCGGCATTTCCTACGTGGATCTCGCCGGAGCGGAAAACAACCTGAAGGCCGAAGCATCCGGAAAGAATTTTGACGAGGTGCGGCACGACGCATGGGCGGCGTGGAATCACGCGCTGAGCGTGATTGAAGTTTCCGGAGGCTCCACGCACGATCGCCGCGTGTTTTACACCGCTCTTTACCACAGCTTTTTGATGCCCAGCACTTTCAGCGATGCCGATGGGCGATACACCGGTTTTGCGAGCACGAAGATTCATCGGGTGGCTCCTGGCCACCGGGTTTACTGCAACTTTTCCGGCTGGGATATCTATCGCAGCGAAATGCCGCTCCTGGCGTTGGTCGCGCCCCGCCGCGTGGAAGACATGGCGCAATCGATTGTGCTGATGTACAAGCAAGGAGGATGGATTGGACGCTGGCCGTTTATCAACCGCTATACCAACGACATGGTCGGAAGCCCGCTGACGGTGGTGCTATGCATGGCCTGGCTGGACGGCCTGCACGGATTTGACATCAACTCGGCATGGCAGGGAATGCTGCGCGATTCGACCGAAGCCCCGCCGCCCGGCCGCCGTTATCGGGGCGAACCCGGGATCAAGTGGATCAACAAGCTGCACTACGTTCCCAATGACAAAGTAAAGCACGGCTCCGTTTCGCAAATCCAGGAAAACTGCATTGCCTATGCTTCTCTCTATCGCCTGGCGGTGGAACTGGGCAAGACCCAAGACGCGAAAATGCTTTACCAGCGGGCGCTCTATTATCGCAATGTCTTCGACCCTCAGGATCGTTTCTTCCGTCCCCGCAATTCCGACGGGAAGTGGGTCCCTGGATTTGATCCCGCGAACCCGCCCGGCGAGAAGCCTGGTTCCGGATTCATTGAAGGTTCAGGCTGGCACTACCAATGGCTTGCTCCATCGGATGTGGCGTGGCTGGTCCAGGCCATGGGGAAGAATCTCTTCAACCAGCGCCTGGAGAAATTCTTTGATTATCCCAAACCGGGATACTACGCCGAGTACTACAACCCTTACGATGAAACCGACCTGGAAGCGCCTTTCGAGTTCAACTTTTCCGGCATGCCCTGGGAGGCCGAGCGCGTGGTACGCCGCGTCTTGCGGGAGAATTACACCTTGTCGCCCGACGGCATTCCGGGCAACGACGATTGCGGAGAAATGTCCTCCTGGGCGGTGATGAGCATGATGGGAATATATACCGTCGATCCCGCAAGCCTTGCTTACGAGCTGGTCAGCCCGGTGTTCAGTAAGATCGT
>JAJYHU010000336.1 GCA_021784615.1 Acidobacteriota bacterium
CGGAACGCCATCAATGGCTTCAGCGCATCGAGTCGTGGCGTAACGAACATCCCCTTGCTTACGACAAGTATTCGAACGTCATCAAGCCGCAATACGTCATCGAGACAGTTTCGCGGATTGCCAGCGAAGACGCCATCATCGCGGTTGATGTGGGGCAGCACCAGATGTGGGCCGCGCAATTTTACAACTTCAGGCAGCCGCGCGCCTGGCTTTCCTCGAGCGGATTGGGGACCATGGGCTATGGTTTTCCGGCGGCGGTCGGCGCCCAGATGGCCTTTCCGGACCGGCAGGTGGTGGCCTTTGTGGGGGACGGTGGGTTCCAGATGACCCTGAACGATCTTGCCACCATTGTGCAGTATCGCGTTCCGGTCAAGATTGCGGTCATCAACAATCGCTCTCTCGGCATGGTTCGCCAGTGGCAGGAGATCTTTTTTGAGAAGCGTTACTGCGATATTGATCTCAACTTTTCACCCGATTTTGCCAAGCTCGCCGACTCCTACGGGATTCGAGCCAGCCGGGTTGAGCACCGGGCGGACGTTGAAGATGCGGTTCGTGACTTCTTGAGCGACCGTGAGCCGCGCCTGATGGATTTCTGGGTTGACCCGACGGAAAATTGCTATCCGATCGTCCCGCCGGGGGCGAGCCTCAGCGAGATGGTGGTCAGTCCTCCGCAGTTCCTTGCTGAAGAAGAAGTTTTGGACGATCTCTGGGCCGTCTAGCCAAGGGCGTTTCAGGATACGGCTTCCCCCCTTGCGCCCGAAAGCTGTATAATCTTGACTTTGAGGAGTTTCAAATGCAATGGTTGCTGACGATTGAAAGCGATCGTGATCCCATCGTGATCTGCCGGCTGATGAACATTTTCCGGCGGAAAGGGCTTTCCATTGAAACGCTGACCCTGGCTGCGAAGCCGGAAAGCTTCTCCTGCATTACGGTGGTTGATACTCCGGGAACGGAAATTGACCACATTTTCAATTTTCTGCGCTCGACGGAAGGAGTCTTTAATGTCGCCTGCTATCGGTACGAGCCTTCCTCGGCGGCTTCGTATGTTTTTGTAGAATCAAATGCGAATCCGGAAAGCGTCAATCGTATCTTAGAGGCCCTTCCCGGATCCAAAATCATTTTTGCAAGCCAGGGAAAGTATCTCTTTGAAATTTGTTCAAAAGGCCGTTTGCCCCAGAGCATTTTGGAACTTGGCGAAGCGGGCTTCCTGCCGCTTTCCCGGGTCAAGACAAGCCGGGAGAGTTCGCAGATGGAATTGGTGGGCGCATATTCAAGCTAGCAGCTTGCGCTCTATCCCTCGACTGGACGCGTGATCCCAACACATTCATTAAAGGAAAAGGTGACGATATGGCGAAAGTTTATTACGAGAACGACGGCGACTTGAAAGAACTTGAAGGGAAAACGATAGCCGTGATCGGCTACGGCAGCCAGGGACACGCGCACGCTCTCAATTTGAGGGACAGCGGTCTGAAGGTTATCGTGGGACTGCCGGCATCGAGTCCATCAAGGGCGAAGGCGCAGGCGCAGAAACTGGAAGTTTTTGATCCGGCTGAAGCCGCGAAGCGAGGGGACCTGATCGCTCTCATGGTTCCCGATCCCCCCATGGCGAAACTCTATAAAGAAGCCATTGAACCGAACCTCACAGCTGGCAAGACTCTTCTGTTTGCCCACGGGTTCAATATCCATTACAAGTTCATCACGCCGCCGAAGTCGGTGGACGTTATCATGATTGCGCCCAAATGCCCCGGCCACCGTTTGCGGGAGTTGTTCACCGAGGGTATTGGCGTGCCGGCGCTGCTGGCGGTTGAGCAGGACGCCTCAGGCCGCGCGGAACAGCGGGGACTGGCCTACGGCAAGGCGCTCGGCAGCCTGAAAGCGGGCGTCATCCGCACAACCTTCAAAGAGGAAACGGAAACGGATTTGTTTGGGGAACAGAGCGTCCTTTGCGGCGGCGTTTCGGCGTTGATCACTAACGCATTTGAAACGCTGGTGCAAGCCGGCTATCAGCCGGAAATCGCTTATTTCGAATGCCTCCATGAACTCAAGCTGATCGTCGACCTGATCTATCAGGGAGGGATCAAGTACATGCGTTACTCCGTCAGCGACACCGCCGAATACGGTGACTACACGCGGGGTCCGCGGGTGATCGACGCTCGCGTCCGGGAAAGCATGAAGCAGGTCCTCAGTGAAATTCAGAACGGCACTTTCGCTAAAGAATGGATGGAGGAAAACGCCCAGGGTAGAAAGAAATTCCTGGCAATGCGCTCCGAAGCTTCCGCGCACATGATTGAGAAGGTGGGCAGCGAGTTGCGCAAGATGATGCCCTGGATTCAGACCGCCAAGGAAGAGGCCACCGCCGCGCAGTCTGAGGCGCAGCACTGAACGGCTTCAAGCCTCCGAGTCTCTTCGGCAGACAATCAGAAGGCGAGCTTGACACTTACCCTGTGCGTTTGGAGCCTCGGGAACCGAGAGGAATTCCATGAAAAAAACGGTCGAGGCAGGTTTGAATGTTCCCTCCGCGCGCGGGAAATCGCGGAGCAGGATCAGGAAGCTGGCATTGATTGGCGCGGGCAAGCTCGGCGAGGGCTTGCTTTCCGCCCTGCTTGAATCCCAGATGCTGCCTCTCGATTGCGTCGAGGCCACCGTGGCCCAGGCCGAGCAGGCCCGCGCGGATTATTTGGCCGGCCGGTACGGGATCAAGGCTCATACTAACAACCGGCAGGCCGTCAAAGGCGCCAGCCTGGTGCTGATCGCGCTCAAGCCTTATCAGGTGGAAGGCTTTCTCCGCGAGGTCCGGAACGTTCTTTCAAAAGACGCCCTGCTTGTTTCCGTTGCAGCTTCAGTGACCACCGCGATGATCGAGCGCGAACTTGGGCATGCCGCCCGCGTGGTTCGCGCTATGCCCAATACGCCGTGCCTGATTCGCCAGGGAATGACGGCGCTCGCCCGCGGCAAACACGCGACCCATGCGGATGCAGAAATCGCGCAGAATATCTTTGCCGCGATGGGACGAACCGTGGTGGTGGATGAAAAACACATGAACGCCATCACGGCGCTTTCGGGTTCCGGCCCTGCCTATGTTTATATGATCATCGAATCGCTCGCGGCCGCAGGGGTGAAATTGGGTTTGCCGCAGGGCCTTTCAACCGAACTTGCCTCGCAAACTCTGCTGGGAGCTTCCGCCCTGGTGCTGCACACAGGCGAGCATCCCGCCAAATTGAAAGACGTCGTCACCACTCCCGCTGGCTGTACGATTGACGGCTTGCTGGCGCTTGAGGAAGGCGGCCTTCGCATTACGCTCATCAAAGCCGTCATGCAGGCCGCCGCACGCGCCCGCCAGCTTGTCGAGAATGACAATTCCTAGCCGCGATGCTTTGAGGGTGTAAATTCTGCCCAGTGTGCATTGGTGAAACAACTATCACTAAAAATGCGATTCTGTGGGGTGCATGATTTAAGTAACTTGCTTGTTTTCAGATAATTGCAAAAACTTTAATTTACTGCTCTGAAAATCCCCCAAATCCCATTTTGGGGTCTCTGATGGGCCTTTTGACTTAACATCGCCTACATGTCTTGCCTTTGGGCGCGATGCCGCGGCGCTGGTCGCAGGCATTAAAAAACACCAGCCCCGCAACCGCCCAAAGGGCGGCCCGCCGCCTCGTGGGAATCTAACCCGCACGTAAACGTACCGGAATACGCATGACGGGCAGATTGGTGCCTTCGATGATCAGATTGCCTTGGATGGCGCCAGTGAATGTCGCAGGCATCCGGAAGTCCACTAGCACACTTTTCTTTTCATCCGGAAAGAGGTCGAAGTAGTTGTCGTCATACATCACGACGTGGGGTTGACGACGAGGATCTTGCCAATCCATTCGAAGACGCACGAGCCGGGCAAAGCGTTTGCCGTTCGTAATTTCCACAACAAAACTCCCGGCGTTGTCCTTAGGCGTCGCCTCAATCCTGGCGGGTGACACGTTCGCGTTCGCCGAAGGCTGTTCCTTCAGCAACTGCATAAGCGGCTTGTTGCTGGGCGCCACGGCCGCGTAACGGTACTCCGGATTTTGACCGAGCGCCTCCATCAGCATTTGTCCATAGAGCGCGAACCAGACCGGCTCCGGCTCCGGGCGCGTTGGTGTGAATCCCATAAAAACTAAAGTACGGCCCTTGCCATAGTGACCCACCACCAGCAACGGCCAGTCGCGAAATTTCATGATGGTTTGGCTGCCTTCCTTCGGCTGAACCTCGTTAAAATCCGGAATGCCCGTTTCCTTCAGTCCGGCATCTGTCCAGCCCCGTGCGAACACGCGCACGTCCTTGCTGGAATTGAGCAGATTGAGATCGTCACGGCCCTGGCGGACCTCTACGGGAAGCACCTCCGCCAGCTTCGTGAAATCGAGGCACGCCCCGACGCCGTCGCCGCCATGAAAGCTCCTGTTGCCACCGGTGTGAATGAAGCTCACACCCTGCCGGACAGCTTGGGCCAGTCCTTCAGCCATATCGTCATCGAGCACTTTCCACAAGGCCTCGAACGACGCCAGCCAGACCACGTCGTACTTCTGGAGCAAAGTTTCCGGCTGCCGCAATTCTGCAAAACGGTCCAGACGATCTTCATTGATCTCATCTGTATCCACTCCCAATCCCTGCAAGTGGACGGCGATAGGCTTTGCAAACCTCTTGATCCCTATCAGGAGGAGGCGGCACTGTCTGTTGAGCTTGGGCACGTCATCAAGAATTGGCACGGAAGGCTTGGGTACTGCCTTGAGGTAAATGGTGGTGTCGGCAGCCAGATTCCCGCCCTGCTGGCGCGCTGTCACACGCAAGGCGAACACCTGCGCACCTTTGACCTCCGGGACCGTCCAATTCATGACGCCGACTGTTCTGCTCTCATCGGGCCCTACCGCGGTCTGAATGGAACGGGAATAGATCTGCCGGCCAGTCAGTTCGCGCACCTCGCAGTGGACGTCCAGGGGAATCTCGAACCGGTGATCGTTCACGACCCACACGGGGATATGCAAGGCTCGCCCTGCCACTTGCGGCTCGAGTTCATCTTTGATGGCCAGGCTCACGGCCAGAGGCGCCATGGAGCGTTTGAAGGCGTAATAAGCCATTGTTGGTACTTGATCGAAGTCCAGAAATCCGCCGTAGAGGCCGGGCGCGTGATCCTTGTATTCCCACCACCGGATGCCTTGGATGGGATTGTATTTCTTCCGGCGCATTGCGTCCGTGGCGTATCGCATGATGAAAGCCTGATAGATCTGCGAGGCCTCGACCATTTCCTGAGGGGACCGCCAGTCGCCGTCCACCATCTTCTGCGGCCAAAACAACATGCTGTGGAACGAAGGGACCGTCCCCAAAGGACCAATGTAACCATACGCGTTGATATCGATCGGCAGATAATACCAGGCGGCCCGCCGCGGATTCTGATCCGACCACAGCTCGCGGGGTGAGAGCATCTTTGCGAGATTCTCGTATGAAGGCATCGCGTCGCAGCCGTATTCAGAAACAAAAGCGGGTTGGAAATCAAAGAAGTCCTGATAACTTCCACTCTCCGTTACGCCCGCCTCCGCGGCCGACCACAGATGTTCCTCAGCAAAGTTACAATAGCTGGGCTGGTAAATAACTCCGGGGTCCAGCTGCTCGACCACGCGCTCCATGCCGTCGTAAAGGGGGCCATAGTACTTTGACCACCGAGTCCATCGGGACTCCGCGAACGGAGACCAAATTACGATCGACGGATGGTTCCGAAGCTCACGGACCTCCTTGCTTCCTTGCTCAAAGAACATCTTCAAAAAGGGCTCGCGGCGCGGGGACTCGGGATCGATAGCATAAAGCGGGCCGGGCTGGTTGAAGGGCATCTGAATGAACACCATGATGCCGAGCTCGTCACAGAGTTCATAAAAACTGGGCTTCTCCACAACCGTGTGATTCACAATAAAATTAGCATTGGCGGCGCGGAGCAGGCGAAGATCCGTTTCGTAGGTGGTGCGGGTGTTCTGCGAGAGGTAATAATGCCCCATGGGATACCACGCCCCCTTCACGAGGAGATGTTTGCCGTTCAGCCAATAGCTCTGGTCGGCTTTCCGAGCGACGGTCCGGATGCCGAAAATCGTCTCATGACGGTCCTCCGTTCGCTCCGCTCCTCCGGATAGCCTCGCGAAGAGTTTATAAAGATTTGGCGAGCCAAGGTCCCAGCTCCACCAAAGCTTGGCATCCT
>JAJYHU010000373.1 GCA_021784615.1 Acidobacteriota bacterium
CCAAAGTAATGATGGTATTTTTGCAGCGATTCGATCAAAAGAAAATTTACCGGAAACCAAACCGGGCCGCGCCAGTTGGAATTGCCGCCGAACAGTCCGGTGGTGGATTCAGCCGGTTCGTAATCCACCGAATGCGTGTTCCCGTCCAGACTCAGAATGTAGGGATGCTGTTGATGATACTTTGAGAGCGCGCGAACTCCGAAGGGGGAGAAAAATTCATTTTCATCCAGCATATACTTCAGCACCCGCAAGATCCGCTGGCGGGTGGGGATGGCGAGGAGCCTGCGCACGCCGCGGTCAGAGCTTTGGCTCGCGTCGATCAGGTTGAGAGTGTTGGGATGGTTGTCGATAAACCATTGCATCCTTCGCTTGAAGCCGGGGAAACGGTCCACGATTTCCGGCTCGAGCGACTGGACGGCAAAGAGCGGAATCAAGCCCACCATCGACCGGACTCGCATGAAGAGATGGCTTGCGTTCGGCAGGTGAAGAACATCGTAGTAAAAACCGTCTTCTTCGTCCCAAAGCGCAATCCCCTTGCCGCCGCGGTTGTTCATAGCGTCGGCGATATAGACGAAGTGCTCGAAAAACTTGCTCGCCACGTCTTCATAGGCCGGGTCCTCTTTCGCCAACTCGAAGGCGATCACCAGCATGTTGAGGCAGAACATCGCCATCCAGCTTGTGCCGTCGGATTGCTCGATGGAGCCGCCCATCGGCAGGGGCTTGGATCGGTCAAAGATGCCGATGTTATCGAGCCCCAGGAAGCCTCCTTCGAAGACGTTGTTCCCTTGCGGGTCTTTTCGGTTGACCCACCAGGTGAAGTACAGCAGCAGTTTATGGAAAACCCTTTCGAGAAAGTTGCGGTCCGCCTTGCCGCGGCGCTTCTTCTCGATTTTGTAAACCCGCCACGCCGCCCAGGCGTGGACGGGCGGATTGACGTCGCCGAAGGCCCACTCATACGCCGGGAGTTCGCCGTTCGGGTGCATATACCATTCGCGCAGCAGCAAGATGAGCTGCTCCTTGGCGAAGTCCGGATCAACCAGCGCCAGCGTGATGGTGTGGAAGGCAAGGTCCCAGGCGGCGAACCAGGGATACTCCCACTTGTCGGGCATGGAGATGACGTCATTGTTGTAAAGATGAAACCACTCGCGATTGCGCCCCTGCCAGCGCTCCGGCGGAGGCGGCGGATAGGCGGGGTCGCCCTCCAGCCACGTTCGCACGTCGTAGTGATAAAACTGCTTGCTCCAAAGCATTCCGGCAAAGGCTTGGCGCATCACGTTTTTGCCGTCCGCTGAAATATTTTCCGGAATGATCGTCTGGTAAAACTCTTTAGCCTCCGCGACGCGCTGGGAGAAGACCTGGTCGAAAGCTGTCTCCAGCATCCCGGGCACAGGCTTCTGGTTGGTGAACCGCAATCGCAATTCGACGCTCTTGCCCGCTGGAACCGACAGACGGTGATGCGCCGCGACCTTTGTCCCCGCGTTGGAGTTGACGCCCTCCCGCTTGCCATGAATGATTGCCTCGCTAATTCCGTCCTTCACCCCGGCTGACCGGTTCTTTGTTCCGAACAGCCGCTCAAAGTTGGTTTCGTTCTCAGTGAAAAGAAGCTCCGGAGTCCCATCTGCAAGCAGCCAGCGGCCCCCGTAGTATTCATGCTCGACCTTTACGACCGTGGCGCCGTTGAGGCTTTCTGCCTTGCTTGCCTTGGGTTGCCGGTCCCCGCGCCCCCATGACCAGCGGTTGCGGAACCAGAGCGTTGGCAGCAGTCGCAACTCCGCCGCTTCGAGCCCCCGATTCCACGCGGTGATGCGAACCAGAATATCTTCCTCGCTTGCCTTTGCGTATTCAACGAACACGTCGAAATAGCGGTCCTGGTCAAAAACGCCCGTGTCCAGCAGTTCGAATTCGGGGCTTTCGCGGCCTCGCCTGCGGTTTTCCTCCACTAAACGCGTGTACGGAAACTCCGCCTGGGGATATTTGTACAAGTATTTCATGTAGGAGTGGGTGGGAGTTGAATCCAAATAAAAGTAATATTCCTTAACGTCCTCGCCGTGATTGCCTTCATTCCCCGTCAGGCCGAACAATCGTTCTTTCAGGATGGGATCGCGCCCGTTCCACAGCGCCAGAGCAAAACAGATGTATTGATGGCGGTCGCAAATGCCCGCAATGCCGTCTTCGCCCCAGCGGAAAGCGCGGCTGCGGGCGTGGTCGTGAGGCAGATATTCCCATGCCGTCCCGTCGGGGCTGTAATCCTCGCGCACGGTTCCCCATTGCCTTTCAGCCAGGTACGGCCCCCAGCGTTTCCAGTGGCCTTCCCGCTGGCGCGATTCCGTAAGCCTTTGCTCTTCTGCTGTCATAACCAGACTCCTCCCTGGAGTTATGCCCCATTCCATCCGCCGGGAAAAGTCCTTGGCAAGGTTTACGCCAAGCCGCTTTCCCATCTCCCGGCGGCAAAAGCCCATTATCTCATTGCTGGTCCCTACAGAACGAGCCTATCCTCCCCGATAATTGCAAATTTCCGTGGTAAGAGTTATTGTAGTGCATCTGTGAGCCCCATTTTTCGCCGCTCTGGGAGCGACGCTACAGAAAAGGCCGTGACGATATTCCGCAACTTTCATTAAGTTGCCTTACCTGGCGAGGTTAGCCACTGCGCCGGCATTGCCAACCGCGCAACACTTGCGATAGGATGTCGTGTTCGCTCGAACATTCTCTTCCAAGGTGTGGAGTAAAGGGAGAAGCACGTTATTATGGGAAAAATCTCAAAGTACGTTACGTACCGCGGGCAAGAAGGCCAGTGGTCGTGGCTGCTGCACCGCATCACGGGCATTGGAGTGTTTCTTTTTCTGCTCGCCCACATTCTTGACACCGCGATGATCGGCTGGGGGCCCCGGATCTACAACGAGACGATGGCGATCTACCGGCATCCCCTGTTTCGCATCGGTGAAGTCATCCTGGCGGGCGCCGTGCTTTACCATGCTCTCAATGGAGTTCGGATTATCATTATCGACTTCTGGCCGGAGTCCAACGCGGCGCAGAAGAAGTATTTCTATGCGGTGGTGGTGCTTTTCACGCTGATTTTTGTGCCTGCCGCAATCTATATGATGGCTTGGATGACCAAGTAGGAGGGACGGATGAACGGAGCGGGACGGCCAAGGCCGCAGGGCGGCATCGAGCTTTATGCGTGGATCTTCATGCGCGTATCGGGCGTCGTGTTGCTGATCATGGTCCTGGTGCACTTAGCCATCATGCACATCATCAACAACATTGAAGTCATTAATTACCATTTTGTCGCCCAGCGCTATGCCACGCCTTTCTGGCGAACCTATGATCTGGTCATGTTGTGGCTGGCGTTCATCCATGGGGTGAACGGCGTGCGCGTGATGATTGACGACTACGTGGGTTCACGCGGCTGGCGATTGCTTTCGCTGGCCTCGCTTTACGTGCTGGGATTCATTTTCCTGGCGCTGGGTTCGCTGGTCATTTTAACGTTTAATCCCGCCCGGCCTTTTTAGCGGCCTCGGGCGTGAGGCACTGAACTGAGGTCCATGGAATGCTCCAACGCTATGATGCATTGATTGTCGGCGCCGGGGGCGCCGGCTTGATGGCTGCGCTGCAACTCTCCTCGCACGGCCATGTGGCGGTACTCAGCAAGCTCTATCCCACCCGCTCGCACACGGGCGCCGCGCAGGGAGGCATCGGCGCCGCGCTTGGGAACGTGGAAGAAGACCACTGGGAATGGCACATGTTCGATACGGTCAAGGGCGGCGATTACCTGGCCGACCAGGACTCCGTCGAAATCTTGTGCCGGGAAGCCATTGAGACGGTCTACGACCTGGAGCACTGGGGCCTGCCTTTCAGCCGCACGCCGGAAGGCAAGATTGCCCAGCGGCCTTTTGGCGGCCACACGCGCGAGTTCGGCAAAGCTCCCGTGAGCAGAGCCTGCTATGCGGCGGACCGCACCGGGCACATGATTCTCCAGACGATGTACCAGCAGTGCGTCAAGAACGACGTCCATTTTTACAACGAGTACCACGTGATCGATCTGCTGATCGAGCAGGGGCAATGCGCGGGCGTGGTGGCAATCTGCCTGGAGACCGGAGAAATTCACACTTTTCGGGCCAAGGCCGTTATTTTTGCGACGGGCGGCTTCGGAAGGATTTTTCGCGTCACTTCCAACGCGCATGCGCTCACGGGCGATGGGATGTCCGTGGTCCTGCGCCGCGGAATCCCGCTCGAAGACATGGAATTTTTCCAGTTTCATCCGACGGGCATTTACAAGATGGGCATTTTGCTCAGCGAGGCCGCCCGGGGTGAAGGCGCCATTCTGAGGAACAAGGATGGCGAGCGCTTCATGGAACGCTATGCCGCCACGCTTTTGGACCTTGCGCCGCGCGATATGGTTTCTCGCGCCATCTACCGTGAAGTTCGGGAAGGACGCGGGATTAACGGCAAGAATTACGTTCACCTGGATTTCACCCACCTGGGCCGCGAGGTGCTGGACCGCAAGCTGCCGGACATCACGGATTTTGTGCGGACCTATCTGGGCATTGAGCCGGCCAAGGAGCTGGTGCCCGTGCAACCCACCGCCCACTACGCCATGGGCGGCATCCCGACCGACAATGACGGCCGCGTGGTGATTGACGAGAAAAACACTCCACTGCCCGGGCTTTACGCCGCCGGTGAAACGGCTTGCGTTTCCGTGCACGGCGGAAACCGCCTGGGAACCAATTCGCTGGTGGACATCCTGGTCTTCGGGCGCCGCAGCGGCCGCCACGCCGCCAACTTTATCAAGCAGAACGATCTGGCGCCCCTCGGGCCGAATCCCGAAGAGCGTGCTCGGGAAATGGTGGGGCGGTTGATCAACAGTAGAGGCAAAGAACGGGCCGCCGACATCCGGGATACGCTTCAGGACGAAATGATGGAGAAGGCCTCGGTGTTCCGCGATGCGCCCACCTTGACGGCCATGCGCGAGAAGCTGCGGGAAATCCGCGACCGCTACACCCATGTGAAGCTTGAAGACAGCGGCGCAAAATACAACACGGAATTGCTGGAGGTCTTGGAGCTGGGGTCTTTGATCGACGTTGCGGAAGTGCTGGTGGAAAGCGCGCTGGCACGCCAGGAGAGCCGTGGAGCGCACTTCCGGGAAGATTTCCCCAAGCGCGACGACCCGAACTGGCTGAAGCACACTTTAGCCTACCAGGGCCCCAAGGGAATCGAGTTCAAGTACAAGCCCGTGACCATTACCAGGTTCGAGCCCAAGGAAAGGAAGTACTGATCCATGCAGGTGACGCTGAAAATCAGGCGCTTCAATCCGGAGAAGGATCAGGAGCCGTGGTGGGGTGAATATAAATTTGACGCCGAGCCCACCGACCGGCTTCTCGATGCCTTGAACCACGTCAAGTGGCATGTCGACGGGACCCTGACTTTCCGCCGTTCCTGCGCCCACGGAGTCTGCGGCTCGGACGCCATGTTGATTAACGGGAAAAACGGCCTGGCCTGCAAGCTGCTCCTTAAAAACCTTGGAAGCAAGATTACTATTGAGCCCATGCGGGGCTTCCGCGTCATCAAAGACCTGCTGGTGGATATGGAAGCGTTTTTTGACAAGTACCGCAGCATAAAGCCCTACTTCATTACCCGTTCTCCGGAACCGGAAAAGGAACGTCTGCAATCCTCTGAACAGCGGCAGAAGTATGATGACACTACCAAGTGCATCCTGTGCGGCGCCTGCACCACTTCCTGCCCGTCCTTCTGGGCCAACCCTGACTACGTGGGACCCGCGGCAATTGTGAACGCCCATCGCTTTATCTTTGATAGCCGCGACGAAGGCGAAGAGGAACGCTTGAGCGTCCTGAACCTCAATGAGGGCGTGTGGCGCTGCCGGACGATCTTTAATTGCGTCGAAGCCTGCCCCCGAGGCATCAACGTTACTCGCGCCATCGGAGAAATCAAGAAGGCGCTGCTCCTGCGAAAAATCTAAGGCCGGCGGTCACCGCGCGCGCTGGGAAACTTTTCTCCCCAATTTGGGTTATCACACAGACTTGATGCCGGGTTTGTTGCCGGGATTCTCAAGGCGTGGCCGGCAGGGCGCCAATTTCGCGGAAGTTTCGCTGTAGTATAATGGCTTTTTCAGCCACTATTCTGAAGATGGGTGACATGTCCTGCCTCGGGATTAATCCGGTGCGACTCCGAGTCCAGCATAAGCTAGAAGGAA
>JAJYHU010000184.1 GCA_021784615.1 Acidobacteriota bacterium
GAATCCAATCCGGAAAAATACAGATCCCCACCATGCGCGGCGGCACAGGTTACACTTTTGATGCTTTCTGGATCGAATGTCCAAATTCCAAAACCTGGTATCGCCGCAATGAGCACGGCCTGCAGGCGACGGAATCTTTGGCGACGATCTCAAGCCTTCATTCGAGCTTTCGGTATCCCTCGAAAGACCTCTACGACGCGTGGATCCAGATGCTTCTGAATATGGACCGCAACTCGCTTTGGGGGGCGGCGGCGGGAATGGTTTTTACCAGCCAGAAATCCTGGTGCGTCCAGGATCGCATGGAATCGGTGCAGGCCATCAACAAACGAGTTCAGGCTGCAGCGCTTGAAGCGATAAGCCCTCGGGGGAATGCCCTGGTTTTGTTCAATCCGCTCAATTGGGAGCGCAGCGACCCGACAATACTCAAACTCGATCCGGGCCAAAGCCTGAAGGGATGCGAATGCCAGGCAATGCATGGCGGGCAGACTTTATGCAAGCTTCGCCTGCCCTCCTTCAGCGTTGCTGCAGCCCGAGTGGAAGATCAAAAGCCCGCAGAGTCTAAAAGGATTTCATTCCCTGAATCCATTGAGACGGGTTATTACGTTGCGCGGGTCAATCCGAACACCGGCGCGCTGGAAAGCCTGAAGCTGAAACCGTCGGGAAGGGAGATGCTGAGCGGCCCGGCCGACGTCGTTGTTGCAGAAAGACCGAAATCGGACCGCATCGACGTCGGGAACTTCATGGTTCCCCGGCCTGAACGCCTGCGGCTGGCTTCCTCGAGCGACTCAAAGTCCGTTGTGTCCGCCTATTCGGGCCCGCTTGCGACAACCATCGTCGCTGAAGGCGAGTTTTACGGCGGCCATTCCAGCCGGCGCGTCATGCACTTTTACACGGAACATCCGCGCATCGATTTTGAAGCCGACATCGAGGACATTCCGAACCCGACCGTGGTGGTTGCGGAGTTCCCTCTGAATGAGGAGATCAATGAGGTCCGCCGGGGCATCCCGAACGGATTTTCCCACGCCGCCTGGGCCAAGCCGAATCCAAACCTTCACGGCTGGGCAAAAGGCATTGTGCCCGCGGTGCGCTGGATCGATTTCGCGCTTTCCGGCGGCGGAGGGGTTGCCCTTCTGGACCGCGGACTAACCGGCCGGGAACTGAACGGCAGCACTCCCATCATTTACTTATACAATGCCACGGACAAGTACATCGGCTATCCGAATCCGTGGCTGAACGGCAAGGGAAGACATCACTTTGAATACGCGCTGGTTGCCCATGAGAGCGCATGGCGTGACGCTCGAATCCCTCAGATGGCATGGGAATATAACAGTCCGCCGCTTTGGGTTGCCGGCAGGAAGGCTGCTCCGGCCAAAAGTTGGGTCGAGACTTCGAATAATCTCATTGTTCAGGTGATGCGCCGGGAAGAATCTGAAATTGAAATGCGGCTTCTCGAATGTCTTGGCCTGCCGGGCACGGGCGTTGTGACTCTCAATTTGTCGCACCATGGCGCAAGTCTTACCAATTTGCGGGGCAAGAATGGCAGTCCGCTCAAAGGGGAATCGCCGTATCGTTTCCCGGTTCGTCCCCAGCAGATTGTAACGCTGCGGTTCAGAACCGAAACTGCAGTTGAAGAAATCAAACCCATCCTGGAATGGGATCCTCTCGTGCCCAAGTCAAAGCTCGCGGCATTGCACCAGTATGGAAGCTACATGGGACATCCTCCGCCGGGCGACAAATCATAGGGAATCCTTTCCAGCCCGGTTTGTGGCTCCTGGCAATTTCTTCGGTCGAGCTTCATACGTAGATGCCTCTGCGCAAATGGAATGCTGTTTCCCGGTGAATCCGCCAAAAACTCCTCGACAATGCGAGAGGTTAAATCGAAAATTGGTTTAATGGCCACGATTGCTCTCGACGCAACTTATACTGTCGGCTCCCAGCCTTCCGGCGTTGCCGTGTACTGTAGAAGGCTGATTGAATCGCTGGCGATGATCGAGAGCGAACATCACTATTTGCTTTGCTACCGCATTTCAAGGTTCAAGCTGCGGCGTGAATTTCTGAGGCCCAACGCCACGCCCGATCCCCGGCACCCTCGGTTTTCCGTCCGCTTCTACCACAATCCGTGGACCTTCTGGCTGCCCTGGCAGGCGGAGGTTTTTCACAGCCTGGTGCAGAGGCCGCCGGCGTTTCGGTTCAAAAAGGAGATCGTGACGGTGCTGGACCTTTTCCCGGTGACGGGAAAGGATTTCTCGATGCCGGAATTCCAGCGCAAATTCTCTGCTCTTTTGCTGGAGGCGGTTGAAAGGGCCGTGTGCGTGATTACGCCTTCCCGGCACACATCGGACCAGTTGCTCAAGCACACCTCGGCTTCACGCGATAAGATTCGGATGATTCCCCTCGGAGTTGATCTTCCAGAGGCTTCGCTCAGCCCTGAACGCCGCGTGCTTGAACGGGAACGCCTGGTGGGCAAGGGAAATGAAATGATTCTCATCGTAGGCGCGATTCAGACGAGGAAGAACACACTGAACGCCCTGAAAGCGCTCCGGCGCTTGCCGCCGCGTTATCGCCTGGTGATTGCGGGGGGGAACGGCCACGGCAGCGAGATTGTTCATGACTTCATTCGAACTGAAGGGCTTGGATCGCGCGCCGTGGTGCTTGGTTACGCGCCTGCCGAGCGTCTTCCCGTGCTTTATGACGCCGCCAACGTATTCCTTTTCCCCTCGTTTGATGAAGGGTTCGGGTTTCCAGTTCTTGAGGCGATGGCGCACGGGCTGCCGGTGGTCGCTTCTGACGCAGCCTCCTTGCCGGAGGTGGGCGGCGACGCGGCCCTGTACGTTAATCCCTACGATCCCGAGGACATTGCCGAGAAGGTTCTTCGAGCCGCTGAGGACGAGGGTTTGCGGAAGTCAATGATCGAGCGCGGCCATGAGCGGGCCCGGCAGTTTACCTGGCGCCGCACGGCCATGGAGTATCTGAACGTCTATAATGAAGTTCAAGCAATGTAGGGGATATCGAGACCGCCGCACCGCCAGACTGCTTCCCGGCCGAAGAATGCTGCCGGCGATGCCGTCTCGCATGGCTGTGAACCGAGGCCCCGATATTACTGGCTGGGAGGAATTTTGAAAAAAGCGTTGATTACTGGAGTGTCCGGGCAAGACGGAAGTTATCTCGCTGAGTATCTGCTCGATCTCGGCTATGAGGTTTGGGGATTGGTCCGGCGCGAGCCCGAGACGTCGCGCTGGCTGGCAGCCACGGCCCATAGAATCGAATTTGTGTACGGCGACCTTCGAGATGAAGAGTCCCTTGCCGTAGCCTTTCAGAAAGCCTGGCCCGACGAGGTGTACAACCTGGCGGCGCAGGTCTTTGTCCCCACAAGCTGGGAGTGCCCTGCTGAAACCTTTGACATTAACGTCGGCGGCTTCGCTCGCCTTCTGCGGATTGTCGAGCGCCAAAAGCCCGACACGCGCGTCTATCAGGCCTCGACGTCTGAAATGTTTGGCAACGTCGAGGCGAACTGCAACGAGGAGACTCCCTTCAATCCGATGTCTCCCTACGGAACCTCCAAGATGGCCGCGCACCGCCTGGCGGCCGTGTATCGAAACCGGGGGATCTACGTCCTGGGAGGCATTCTGTTTAACCACGAATCTCCGCGGCGTGGGCCGGAAATGGTGACGCGGAAAATTACCCGGGCGGCGGCGCGCTGGGTGATGGGTGACCGGGTGAAACTAAAGCTGGGGAATTTGCAATCGAGGCGCGATTGGGGATTTGCCGGAGATTACGTGAAGGCGATGCACGCCATGCTGCAACCCGACACTCCGAACGATTACGTTATCGGAACGGGAATTTCCCATAGCGTGGAGGATTTTCTACAGCAAGTGTTGACCGAACTCAGGAAAATCTGCGGCAGTTCGGACGTTCCCCGGTCGATTGAGGATTGGGTTGAGGTGGACACGCAATTTCTGCGGACCGGCGAGATTCACAACTTGCAAGCCGATTCGAGCGCCGCCCGGAATGATCTCGGCTGGCAGCCTTCGGTGGATTTTGCGCACCTGGTTAAAATGATGGTCGAGGCTGATTTGGCTTCTCTGCGCGAGGTGCTGGGCGCCAAGACCGCCGGCTAATCCGAAGGCGGATGCACAAACTCCAGCGGCTTGCCTTCCGCCCAGGGCCTATAGCTCACGGCAAAGCGAATGCGTTGGTCGAGCGGCGGATGGCTATAGAGCCAGAAGACGATAAAAGGATTGGGATCGGGATCGGCGAGATCCTGTTCGCCGAGGATTTGGAAGGCGCGGGCTTCGGCGGCGTTCGGGTCGGGAACCACGCCGTAAGTTACCTCCAGCGCAAACTGGTCGGCCTGGTGCTCGTAATGGCGTGAAACCGCATTGACGGCGGGTGAAGCAAAAAAACTGAGCGCCGTGAGCACCATCAGCATCGCCGGCAACGACGCCAGATCTCCCTCGCCTTCAATTCCGTCTCGACCGCCAAACCGTCCGATCAGGTGCTTGATGGCTCGAAAGCCCAGGGCGATCAGGCCAAGCGCAATCAGTTCAATCAGAACAAATTCCTTGATGATGTGGTGCAGGACATAGTGGCCTGTTTCGTGGCCCAGCACCAGCAAAGTCTCGTCGTCCGTCAGCTTGTTCAAAGTGTTGTCCCAAACCACCACGCGCTTGCTTGCCCCGAGTCCCGAAACGTAGGCATTAATGGTCTTGGTTTTTGAACTCGCGTTCATCTCCAGAATTCTGGAGCGGGGAATGTCAAGACCGGCGCGGTCCAGCATCTTTTCAATTCGCGCGACCAGGACAGGATGAGCCGCCTGGAGCGGCGTGAACTTGAAAAACAGCGGCTCAACCACGTAAGGCTCGATGAACATCAGAAGCAGAGTAACCGGAATTGTGACCAGCCAGAAGTAAAGCCACCAGCGTCGCGGACTCCGGCGCACAACGGCGTAAAAGAGCCAAACCATGAGCGCTCCGACCAGAACCAGAAGCGCCAGGCTCTTCCCCCAGTCGGCCGCCCAGGAGAGAAAGCTCTGGCTTGAGAGCCCGAAGCGGCGCTCGACAACATAGCCTGCATAGTAATCGAAAGGGAACTCCAGCAGTTTGACCGTGACAAAGAACAGGGGCGCAAAAACCAGGCATTGCAGAAAGTGGCGGCGTGAGAGGCGGCGCGCCCAATTCCGGTAGGCGGCCGCGATCTTCCCCCGCCACATGAGGAAATAAACGAGGAGCGCTAGGGCCACGCCGGCAAAGTAGAGGGCGTAGTTAATGTGCGAATAGGCGACGGCCTCGGCCCTTTTCTGGGGCGGCAGTTTGTATTCTTCCGGAGGCGGAGGAAGGTGAGACTCCGGCGGAGCAACGTTCTCTGTTTGTACTCCTTGTGCCTGGGAAGCTACCGGATGAACAGCGCCCCAGCCAACCGCGTCAATACAAACGAGAACCAGAATTACAGAGGCCGATAACCAAAGGTGGTTCTTCATCAGACTCGTGGCAAGACAATGCCCTGCTGCGCCTGATATTTTCCCTTTTTGTCTTTGTACGACGTTTCGCAGACTTCATCCGACTCGAAAAACACAATCTGGCACAGCCCTTCGTTGGAATAGACGCGGGCGGGAAGGGGAGTGGTGTTGGAAATTTCGAGTGTGACGAATCCCTCCCATTCAGGCTCCAAAGGCGTCACATTAACTATAATCCCGCAACGCGCATAGGTCGACTTGCCCACGCAGACTGTCAGAACGCTCCGCGGAATCTTAAAGTACTCGACGGACCGCGCCAGCGCGAAGGAATTGGGCGGAACAATGCATACGGGCCCGCGAAACTCGATAAACGAACGCGCATCAAAATTCTTGGGATCGACGATCGTGCTGTTGACGTTCGTAAAAATCTTGAACTCGTCGGCGACGCGCAGGTCGTATCCGTAAGATGAAAGTCCATAGGAAATCACGCCTTCACGCACCTGACTTTCAGCAAACGGGGAAATCATTTCGTGTTCCTTAACCATCCGGCGAATCCAGTGATCACTTTTGACAGCCATGGGCTCTCCCTTGATTAGAAATCTCGTTTCGGCAACCTTCGGCGGCGGTTCCGCCAGGTTGCGTTGCAGAATTAGACGGTGCAGGGCATCATAATACAGGAGAAAACAACTTGACAACGCCCGGCAGGGTTTTTACGATAAAATCC
>JAJYHU010000214.1 GCA_021784615.1 Acidobacteriota bacterium
GTGATCCCAGCGCTTTCCTGCCCTTTGCTGGAAAAGATCGAGGCGTGCCATCAGGGTTTTTCCCCTCTTTGAACATGCCTGTTGCTTCAAAGACGAGGCGCTTCAGCACGCCGCCGTGCTGGTCCACTTGAACCCTGTAGGATCAGTGCCCTAGAATGGGAGAGGATGGATATGAGCCAATTTGATGACATCCTCCGCAAAGTTCATGAGTACCGTCCGGACGACGATCTGGCGGTCCTCGGCAAGGCCTATCGTTTTTGCATCGAGCGCCACCAAGGCCAGCAGCGGCTCTCCGGCGAACCCTATGCTTCCCACCCCTTGCAAGTGGTGAACATCCTGGCGGAGATGCGGCTCGATCCGGTGTGCCTGACCGCCGGCATGCTTCACGACATCGTTGAGGACACGCCGACCAGCATCGAGGGGCTGCGGGGTGAATTTGGGGATGAGGTTGCGCAAATCGTCGAAGGTGTTACCAAGATCGGCCGAATCCATTTTCTTAGTCCAGAAGAGCAGCAGGCGGAAAATTTCCGCAAGATGTTGCTGGCCATGGTGGATGACGTCCGGGTGGTTCTGGTCAAGCTTGCGGACCGTCTGCACAACATGCGGACGCTCGAATTCCTCCCTGCCGACAAACGCCGGCGCATTGCCCATGAAACGCTTGAAATCTACGCGCCCATCGCCCACCGGTTGGGCATGGGGAAAGTGCGCGGAGAATTGGAAGACCTGGCGTTCCAGTACCTTGAACCGGAGGCTTACGCGGAAGTCAAAAAGTCCGTGGAGCGGCGGCGCAAAGTCAGCGAGGAATTTCTTGCCGAGGTCCGCGGTCTGGTCCAGGCCAAGATGGAGGAACATTCCATCCCAGCCAGGATCGAAGGGCGGATCAAGCGGCTCTACAGTATCTGGCAAAAACTCCAACGCCAGCACATCGCCATCGAGCAGGTTTATGACCTGCTGGCCATTCGCATTATTACCGACGATGTCAAAAACTGTTACGCTGCGCTCGGCGTCATTCACAACACGTGGCGGCCGGTTCCGGGACGAATCAAGGATTTCATCGCCATCCCGCGGCCCAACCTCTATCAGTCGCTCCACACCTCGGTCATCGGGCCG
Source organism: Acidobacteriota bacterium (assembly GCA_021784615.1). Lineage (GTDB taxonomy): Bacteria > Acidobacteriota > Terriglobia > UBA7540 > UBA7540 > JAMCXS01. Next base: position 1,111 of record JAJYHU010000214.1, read on the forward strand.
CACGGGCAGCCCTTTGAGGTCCAGATCCGGACGGAAGAGATGCACCGGGTAGCGGAAGAGGGCATTGCGGCGCATTGGAAGTATAAGGACGGACACGGCACGACCGTCCAGGACGCGGAGCGCTTTGCCTGGCTGCGCCACCTGGTGGAATGGCAGAAGGAGATGCGTGATCCGGGAGATTTCCTATCAACGCTGAAGGTGGATCTCTATCCGCAGGAGGTTTACACCTTTACTCCAAAAGGGAAAGTTATTGTTTTGCCGCGCGAGGCGAGCCCCATTGACTTCGCCTACGCCATCCACACGGAGATTGGCACCCATTGCGTGGGCGCCAAGGTGAACGGCCGGATTGTCCCGCTGAAATCGAGGCTGCGGAACGGCGACATCGTGGAGATCACGACGCAGAGCAGCCAGACTCCCAGCCGCGACTGGCTGGCGCATGTGAAGACGTCGCGGGCGCGCAACAAGATCAAGCACTGGATCAACACAACTCAGCGGCGGCAGGCGGTTGAGATCGGCAAGCGGCTGCTTGAGAAGGACGCTCGAAAATACGGCGCCGTCCTGAAGAAGGTCGCTGATGAAGACTATCAGCGCGTGGCGCGCGAATACGGCTGCAGCCTGGTCGACGATTTGTATGCCGGTGTGGGTTTCGGCAAGTTTGTGGCGCGGCAGGTGCTGGCAAAGCTTGTTCCCACCTTAGGCCATGAGCCGGGCCAGCCCTCCCGCCTTACCCGGACCGTCAAGCGCGTCCTGGGCATGTCGTCCGACGTTGCCATCCAGGTGCACGGGCATGGAGACCTGATGGTCTACAGAGCCCGGTGCTGCAACCCGATTCGCGGAGACGAGATTGTCGGATATATTACGCGCGGGAAAGGGATTTCCGTTCACGCCAAGAACTGCAAGAACGTTCAAAACCTTTTCTATGACGCGGAGCGGCGAATTGCAGTAGAATGGACAGGTCCCAAATATACGTTTTATCCTGTCAGGCTGAATCTTTTGACGACCGACCGCCAAGGCATGCTGGCTGAGGTCACAGCGGCCATCAGCAGTGACCATTCAAACATCCAGAACATCGAGGCGCACACCGGGGACGAGCAGGCTTCGATTGAAGTCACGGTCGACATTGTCGATAAGAACCACCTCGACAAGATCGTGGCTTCGCTGAGAAAGATCGAAGGGGTCTACCAAGTGGAGCGGGTGGCGAAAGCCTAGCGTTTGGGACTGCGCCCCCAGGTTAGCTGATGCTAAAACGTATCTGCTTTTGCCCTGGACGAACCCAACAGCCCAGCGCAGCAGGCTTGAATCTTGAGCGCGCGGAGATATGATGAAGCGCGCCTACGCAGGTTTAACGACTTTGCCGGATCGGATGCAGGCGGTGCAAACACGAATGGTTTTCCGTGCGCCATTGACGACTGCGCGAACGCGGCGAAGGTTGGGATTCCAGCGGCGCCGGGTGATGTTGTGAGCGTGACTGACGTGGTTACCGTACGCGGGGCCTTTCCCGCAAATCTCGCAGCTACGTGCCATGAAAACTCCCTTTAGAATGGAAAGCAATCTCAAAATGCAATTTCCAATTATACCAAACATTTTCCGCCGTGCCTATCAGTTCTTGCCAACCTGCCGAGTGACGAAAGGGAAGGCGAAACGCTTGGGCTACGGGCTCGCAAGCGTTTTTCAACGGAGGCCTCTGGCGCAAATCCTTTGCCTGCCCGCCATCCTGGCTCTGCTCCTCGTGACGTTTGCCTGCCAGAAGCCCCAACTGAAATCCGGGGTTGCCTGGGCGGAAGTGGACGGCCAGCCGATCTTTCGCGACCAGGTGGAGAAGATCTATCGCAGCCGAGTAAGCTCGAGCGGGGCGGCCGCCGACAAAGAGGAAGTGCTCAGCTACGAGCTGAACATTCTCGATGAGCTGATTAACAACCAGATTTTGCTGGCCCATGCCGCGCACTCCGGCATCACGGTTTCGGAGGCGGAAGTGGACACCAAGGTGAGCCAGCTTGAGAGTCCGTACTCGCGGGAAGAGTTCCAACAGAAGTTGAAGCAGCGGGGCATGGATGAGAGCGACCTTCGGGAGGAAGTGCGCACCACGCTGATGGTGAACAAGCTCATCACCAAGGATATCGACTCGCGCATTTCCGTCAGCCCGGAGGAGATCGCAGCCTATTACGGGCGAAACAAGAGCGCCTTCAACGTGCCGGAAACAGAGTATCACCTGGCGCAGATCGAGGTGACTTCCCGGCCGGACAGCGACGTGCGAAACCTGAAAAACGACGATGCCAAAACTCCGCAGGCGGCGGAGCGCAAAATCATGGCGCTTTACGCCCAGCTTCACTCCGGCGCGGATTTTTCCACCGTGGCGCAGGAATATTCCGAGGATCCCACAACCACTTCGACCGGGGGCGACATGGGTTTCATTCCGGCTTCGGGCCTGGACGCCAACCCCACTCTTAAAAAGATCGTCCTGTCGCTGAAGGTGGGGGAGATTTCGGGGATTATCAAGACCAAGGATGCTTACCATATCATCAAGCTTCTCGGCATTGAACAGGCCGGGCAGGGCGAGTTGTCGGATCCCAAAGTGCAAAGCAGCATTCGCAAGACTCTCGTGAATGAAAAGGAACAGCTCCTGAAGGCCGCGTACATTGAGAACCTGCGCGACCAGGCCAAAGTGAAAAACCTTTTGGCCCAGCAGATTGTCCAGCACGGCGCCGATTCCGTGCAGTGAAGGGCTGCGCTCATTCCAGCCTCAGCAGCTTGGAGCCTGCTTCGATTCCCATTCCCTCCCGGACGTGAAGTTCCACCACGCGCCCCGCGCGCGGCGCGCGCAGCTCATTCTGCATTTTCATGGCCTCGATCACCAGAAGTCCCTGGCCGCGGGCGACCTCCTGGTCCCGCTCGACCAGAATCCTGACGATCTTTCCGGGCATAGGCGCGATGATTTCCTGCGGACCGTCCTGGACGGAAACTCGTCCGGCAAAACGCCGCGAGCGCGGGTCGCGCGCTTCCAGATAAAAACTGTGCTCGGCAATCGTGACCACCCAGGCGCCCAAGCCGCCCGCGGAATTTCCGGAAGCCGGAGCGACGCGCGCTTCATACGAGCGCCCCTCGAGAAGAATGGAATAGGTGCCCGGAGCGATTTCCACCCAATCGGCTTCCAGCGGCTTGCCGTCAATCGTAAAGCGTTTCCCGGCCCCGGCGGCTTCAGCCTCCGCGCGCGCGGGCAACTCCACGCGATGCCGGCTATTTCCGCTTCCTTTGTGCACTTCGATTTCGAAGATCATCTTGTTTCAAACCCTATTGACGCGTGCCGCGCCCACCCTAGGGCTTCAGCAATCGCTCCCGGCCTTCGGCTTTCCAGCGCGAGACGCCGGCGTGGCGCGCCGGGGCCTGGGGCTGCGCCTGGCGGTTGCGCAGTTCGAGCGCCAGCGCCAGCAGGGCCACGCTTTCCATAACCTGGGGCGGAGGATTCTCAAGCGAGCCTTCGGCCAGCATGCGGTCAATGAATCCGGTATCGATCTCGCCTTCGGCGAATTCCGGATGCTCAAGAAGCTGCCGGAAGAATTGCAAAGTGGTTTTAACCCCGGCCACTTCATACTCGCTCAGCGCGCGGCGCATGCGCGCCACCGCAGATCGGCGGTCCGTTCCCCAGACGATCAGCTTGGAGAGCAGCGGATCGTAGTCGAGCGGCACCCGCCAGCCTTCATAAACGCCGCTATCGTTGCGCACGCCGGGGCCGGATGGAATGGCCAGGCGCGTGATGAGGCCGGGCGAAGGGAAGAATCCGCGCGCGGGATCTTCGGCGTAAATGCGGCACTCGATCGCGGAGCCGCGCAGCTTCACGTCTTCCTGCCGCCACTCGAGGCGCTTGCCCGCGGCAATCCTGATCTGCTCTTTGACCAGATCGATTCCCACCACAAGTTCTGTGACGGGATGCTCCACCTGGAGCCGCGTGTTCATTTCGAGAAAATAGAAATTGCGGTCCTGGTCGACCAGAAACTCGACGGTGCCGGCGTTCGTGTAGCCGGCCAGCTTGCCAATCTTGACCGCCGTCTCGCCCATCCTCCGGCGCAAATCTTCATCAAGCAGGGGAGACGGGCATTCTTCCAGCACCTTCTGGTGGCGGCGCTGCAGCGAGCACTCCCGCTCGCCGAGATAGATCAGGCGGCCGTGGCTGTCGCCGAGGAGTTGGATCTCGATGTGGCGGGGGCGTTCGAGATATTTTTCAAGATAGACCGAAGAATCGTTGAAAGCGTTTTGCGCCTCCGAGCGCGCCTGGCGATAAGCGGAATCAAGTTCCTCCGCGGAGCGGACCATGCGGAGCCCTTTGCCGCCGCCTCCGGCCGAAGCCTTCAGCATCACCGGGAAGCCCAGCTTTTGCGCGATGCGGCGGATTTCCTTGAGGTCTTCCAGGTTGGCGTCCGTGCCGGGCACCACGGGCAGGCCCGCCTGGATGAGCGCGTGGCGCGCGGCCGTCTTTGATCCCATCAGTTCCATGGCCTCGGGCGCGGGGCCGATGAAAACGATTCCGGCATCGCGGCAGGCGCGCGCAAACGCCGGGTTCTCGGCGAGAAAGCCGTAGCCGGGATGGATGGCGCGGGCGCCTGAGCGCCGGGCGGCCGCGAGGATGCGGTCAATGCGCAGGTAGCTTTCCGTGGAAGGAGCAGGGCCGATGGGATAAGCCTCATCAGCGTAACGAACGTGCAGCGCTTTGCGGTCGGCTTCCGAGTAAACGGCCACGCTCCCAATGCCCATCTCGCGGCAGGCCCGCATCACGCGCACCGCAATCTCTCCGCGATTGGCAACCAGGATTTTCTTGAACATTCGCGTAGAAGCGGACATTCAGATATGCGGACGGAGGAAGTTCGCAGCGCCTTGCTAACTTGATCTCCTCTCTCTAACCTAGAGGCCTTGGACAGGTTCGGAAGGCGTGGGAGAGAATATTTTCTTCCGCACTAAAATATTGATGTAATCCTCTTTGGAAACAGAACAGCTTATTAGCCCGGCCAACTCCTTTTCGTTCACTTTTAGTTGCTGTCGAATAAGGTGTTCGGGAGCTTCCTTATTTCCGTG
>JAJYHU010000358.1 GCA_021784615.1 Acidobacteriota bacterium
CCGGGGTGGCAGTACATACAGGAAGGTAACAGACGCACGATACCAACAACCAAATCGATTCATAACTCCGCATGAAGCCCCGCAAGAAGTGTTTTAATCCGAACAAACTGAATTGAAATACCGATTTCGAAAGATAGATGGATCGCCCTCGATTTGCTTTTGACTTGACACGGCGCTGGGCGAGTGATAGCAATCATACGCTTTCGGTCGTCGGAGACCTGACCACAGCGTGCCGTGGCCATCCTCTAATCTTACGCAACAGGTTATAAGCCAATGAAAAAGATAAATATCGTATGGTTTATTTTAATGCCTGGTCTTGCAATGTGGCTGGGGTGGGGAATCCGGGGTCAGATTGGGCATTCCAACGGAGCCATGATTCCGGGCGCATTTCTGGCTCTCGCGCTCTGCATCCTGCTCCAGGGCAAAAAGTTTCCCCCAGGACTGCTCATCGGGCTGACGGCGGTGGGCTTTGGTTTTGGAGCGGACATGACCACGATGGAGTCGGCGGGGATGGTGATCGGTGGCATCCATTCGCCGGCAGGTTCGGTGGCGCTCGGCTACGTGGGGCTGGCGACCAAAGGAGCTTTGTGGGCGTTGTTTGGCGGCGCCGGACTCGCGATGGCTCTTGCCGCTTCCCGTTACCGGCGGAAGGATATTGTTCTCGGAATCATTTTCATGGTGGCGAGTTTCTACGCCGGGTGGGCACTAATTAACCGGCCAAAGCTCCTCCAGCTTTCCATTGTTCGGCCTGAGATCTGGGCCGGCCTGCTGCTTGCCGGCGTGGTGCTGATTGCCTGGATCACGGTGCGCGGCCATACACGGATTCCGCTGGTGCTCGCTCTATGCGCGGTTGTTACGGGCGCCATCGGTTATCCCGTTGCCGTGACGCTATGTTCGGCCGGCATCCACTCGTCCATCGGTGGAGTTGACTGGTGGAAGGTGGCCGAGACCACTTTTGGCACCTTCATGGGAGTAGGTCTGGGCATTGGAACCTACTTTCTTAGAAACCAGTTGCCGGATGCCGAGGGGACCGAGCAGTCCGTGAGTAGTGCTGGATTCAACTTGGGGGGTGTGGGTCTCGGCGGGGTGATCGCCGTGATAGCGACAGCCCTGTACCAGACCATCGTGCCGTGGCTTCTACTTGGTTCGGTGCTCTGGTGCGCCGCTTATTATTCTGAGAAACTCGCCTGGCACATCGGAGTGACACTCACGTATTTTGGCACCGCCGAGAACGTGGTGGCCTACTGGCTCCACGAGCAGAGGATTGGGAACGCAGCCCTCTTATGGACGCTGGCCGTGCTGGCCACGGTTGTGGTTGCCTGGAAGGTCACAACCTGGTGGGATAGGAAAGGTAATGTGGTGGCCCGCAACTCTTTCATTATTGTGATGTGGGCCATCCTGATCCTGGAATATCTGAAGATGTTTATTGATCGCGCGGTGGTGAACCCCACGGCGCAAGCCCTGGTGGCGGCGGGTGGCCGGTGGGCGTACACCTTTAAAGCCTGGGGCGGCTGGGGAGGCCAGTTTCTAACCAATGTGTTCTTCACCGTAGTAGCCGTGATACTCACATGGATGGCTTTCCGAACCTCCTGCCGTGAGGAATTGCCGGGAAGGTGAAGTGCGCTGCCGGACAAGTGTTCATACCGGAAAATATCCAAACGGATTCATAACGGCTCCTGAGAAGCTGATAAGATAAAACGTTCAGCCTGATGCCCGTCAGTTGCTGGGGCGTGTTCGCGGCTGCCGGTGAGCCATTATGAAGAAAAAACAGTACCTTGACAAACCTCTTGAAGCTTCCCTGCCGGAGATGAATGGTCTATCGCGCCGCGACTTTATGAAGCTGGCCGCCGTGAGCGGGAGCCTGCTGGGCTGGACGAATAACCTGCGGGCCGCAGCGCCTGGACAAGCGAGCCTTTCGGAACTCCATCTCCAGCGGTATGTGAACTCACATGACTTATTGTCTCTGCCGGACTGGGGTCCTTATTCCAAAAAGTATTTCGGCGTTTCCCACATCCCAGACGTAAGCCGCGGCCTGAGTTTTGATCTGAGCCTTTTTCCGCTGCTGGCCTCGGGGCCTGTCAAGTTGCCTGGTGTGATGGACGATGATTCGGGCGTCCATCCATGGCAGGCGGCGCCGCGCATGGAATTTTATTCCATGCGCATGGAAACGATCTGGAAAGACCAAGTCTATTGCGACATATCCTACTCCCAGATATCCAATGAGGGCCGGTTGGCGCGGCTGGAGCTGGTTAACCAGACCGGCGCGCCGCATGACATCACCTTGAATTGTTTGGCGCAACTTGTCTTTCCACCCCTCACGGTATCCACCGCCCAGCCCATCCGCTTGTATAGAGTTGAACTACCGCCCGGAGCCCGGTGGATTGACGCGGTGGGCTACAGCGACCTGCAATTTGCGAAGCCGCGGCCTACGGACAATCTGGTAGGGGACGGCCTTTGGCGCGGCGAAGAGCGCCGCCACGAAACTGTCGGAGGTTCGGTCGTCGGGCAGGGATTTGGCCGGGACGCGGACGACAGCGTGCGGTACAAAGTGCGGCTTGAGCGGCCTATCTCGAACGCAGTCCTCGTCTGGCGTTTTCAATTGGATGCGGGCGAAAAGGTTGCTTTCAAGCTGGACGGAGTTGTCCAGCGCGAGATCACGTTTGCGGGCAGCGGCAAGTTTATCACGGTGGCTGTCCCGGTGGGCGATTTGCAGGCGGGGGAATGTGACCTGCGCTTTACTTCGCTTGGAGGCGCGCCGGTTGCTCTCGATGGGTTTGTGCTGGCCGAATCGGGAAGCGCCGGCCAGCTTCATTTTGTCGAAGCGCCGTGGCATCCGGCGCCTCAAATCGAAACGGTCCCGGCGACGAACGGGCTGATTTTGAAGTATGGGGACGTTTCGAACGCCTACGGGTTCGCTTTAGGCGTTCCATGGGCAGGGCGTCGTGAATTGAAATGGCGCGACTTGGATGCCGCTTTTGGAAGCAAGCCCGGGGGTGGAACCGAGCTGCGCATCTTTGGCAGCCCTGAACGCCAAGTCCCCGGCGATCCCGATTCGCTTTTCGTTCACACTTATTCCAAGCCGATAACTTTAGAACCCAACTCAAGGCGCGTCATCTACGGGTTGGTCTCAACCGGCCCGGAGGCGGAGGTTCGCCGCAGCATCGAGGCGTTCGATTCGCAGTCGCCTGCGAATGAGCGCGTTTATCATTCCATGAGGAAGAAGATTTTTCAGGTGGCCTCGACGCCTGCCGGGGAGCCTTACAAACTCAGCCAGCGTCTGATGGCTGCGGTAACGCTCTCGAATCTGGTTTATCCGCTCTACACGCAGGGGCAATATATCCGCCATTATTCGCCCGGCCGGGCGTGGGATTGCCTTTACACCTGGGACTCCGGTTTTACCGGCCTGGGGCTGCTGGAAATTGATTTGCGCTGCGCGGTGGAAATCCTGAACCTCTATACGACGCCTCCGGGCTCGCAATCGGCGTACATTCATCATGGGACGCCGGTGCCCACGCAAATTTACCTTTTTTGGGAAATGTGGAACCGGACGCAATCGCGGGAGTTGCTGGAGTATTTTTATCCGCGCCTTCGGCAATACCATCTTTTCATGGCCGGACGATTGGGCAGTTCCACAACCCGGCGGCATCGCGACCATTTGATTTGCACTTGGGACTATTTCTACAACAGCGGCGGCTGGGATGATTATCCTCCGCAGAAATATTCCCGCATGCATAACCTCTATCCGACAGTTGCTCCGGTCGTCAACTCCGTCCATACCATTCGCTGCGCGAAGTTTTTGCGCGTGGCGGCCTCGGCCCTGGGCCGCACGGATGATTTTGCTGAATACGACGAGGATATTTCGCAACTCGCTCGTTCTCTCCAGAAATATTCCTGGGATCAGCCCTCCGGCTATTTCGGCTATGTGATGCACGACGAACGTGGCGAGCCGACCGGCATTCTGCGTTACGAGAACGGCGTGAATTTCAACATGGGGCTGGACGGCGTTTATCCTTTGGTGGCTTCGATGTGTTCTCCAAAGCAAGAGAAGCTCATGTTGGATCATCTATTTTGTCCCAGCCGTCTTTGGATGGATATCGGGCTTACCACCGTGGATCAATCCGCGCCTTATTACATTCCGGACGGCTACTGGAACGGCAGCGTCTGGCTTGCGCATCAGTGGTTCTTCTGGAAAGCGATGCTGGACATGGGCCGCGGGGACTTGGCCCTCCGCATCCAGAAGGCGGGGATCGATCTTTGGGAGCGGGCGACCGACTCCACCTACAACTGTTATGAGCACTTCAAGCCTCGGCCGCCGATCGGCCGAGGGTGGCCGCAGCTCAGCAGTTTGTCGTCGCCGGCACTCTCCTGGTTTGCCTCTCTTTACACGCCCGGGCGGCTGACCTGCGGGTTTGAAGTATGGGTTAAGGAATCCCGCTTTAGCCAGGGTAACCGGCGTCTCGAAGCAAAACTCAAGCCTTCGGACGGGAACGGCCGCCACGAATTCACCGTGCTTGTTTCGATGAATCCCGACTCGCGCTACCAGGCGCGCTGGAACGGAACTCCGGCCACCTTCACGACGCCACACGAGGGGCTCCTACAGATTCAACTTCCCTATGCATCGAGGACGGGTGAATTGATCGTAGATCGCATTTAGGCGGTCCCACAGCATCCGGCCAAGCGCCACCAGTTCTGCTGTAGCCAGGCCTTTGAATTCGATCCGCATCCTGCCCCGGGGGCCTTCCAACTCCACCCGGCATTCCGGCGCACTGCCCGGCCGCGGCGCCATCAGTTCCACAAACCTCGGCGGAGCGGCAGCCCCTGCGCGGTGCAGCCCGGCAGCTGACGCTTTCGCCTTCGCCGCATGTCCCTTCGCCACGCCTACTGTTCCCGCCCGCTGCTTGAGCTTGCCATACTCCAGATGCAGAACCTTCGCGGTGGCGTTGATCCCATGCTCACGGGCCAGCTTCGCCGCCGCTGTCCACAAGGATTCGGGAATCGGTGCGCGGTGCGTCTGCCTACTTCGCCACCGCCGGAGGCGTCCAAAAACCTTCCGCATTTCAGGGGGAATATCGGAAATCTCATCCGCCATCGTCTGTCCTCCTCGCCCTGCTGGGCACAGGACAGACGTTACCAACTTCCCTCAGCCCAAGTCATGCAGACTTGCCGAAAGGACACGAAAAGAGTAAGAATACTCGGTGACCTGGACGTGCCCTTAGGCATTAGGAGACCTCCCATGAGTGATTTCAAGTTATTCGAGACTTGGTATCACGAGAACTTCTCTTCAAGCCTTTTGGCGTTTGCCGTGCGTCAGTCGCCAAACTTCTCACGGCGCGTGTTCGCTCTGCTGTGCCCCAAGATCAGTGACCCCAGCGCCGAGATAACCATTCGCAAAATCGAAAGAGAGTACCCATTCGAGGTATCCGAATCAAAAAGGCGCCGACGCGCGGACATTTATATCGAGGCAGCGGTGGATGGGAAATCGCTCCTATGTCTGATCGAAGCAAAGATTCAGTCTGGAGAGCAAGAACGCCAACTTATAGACGATCGCACATGGCTGGAATCTCAGGTCGCCGATGAGAAAATACTCGCAACAATTTCTAAATATCCGATCGCCTGGAGCGCAAAACCGGACGTTGAACTACGCTGGGCGGACCTTGCGCCCCTTGTAATGCAGATGGAGGAATACTCAAGCCCAGGATCGTTCGAGAAAAGCTTTTGGTCGCAATTTAGAGACCATTTGGGGGAAGTCATGGCCACTTTTCAGGGGTTTAGCTTAGGCTTCTGGAATGTCCACAGGCTGATGCAGGAGATTGATCTGTTCCTGCATGCGGTCCTCGACGAGATTGGGGCTACAAAGCTGTATGATGACTGGAGAAAAGACCGCGCCGCATACTGGCTACCCAACGAGCGAGCCACCGTGGGTTTCTACTGGTGGGAAAACTGGGGAGACCCCTCGTCCGAGAATACTCTCCTCGTATTACGCGACAAACCCGACAAAAAGAGGATACCCATCGCAAGCCTTCAAGAAATAGTCACCGAGTGTGCAGCCGCAAAACAGCACGGAGGGCTCGACCAGTATATTGCTAAGATTGCGTCACAAATCCGCAAGGCCCTTGAGCCAACGTAGTGAGAATCGACGGCTTCCCTCAGAGATAGAT
>JAJYHU010000379.1 GCA_021784615.1 Acidobacteriota bacterium
TACGGTCGTCCATTCGACCTCGACTTTATGTCCTTGCTCGGGGCCAGGTGGTCGTGATGTCACATCCATGTGGCCAATACCCTAAAGCATTTTTTACCAAAGGGCAATTCCGGTCAAGCAGTTTCGGCATCTTCGCCAAGTCTGCTGCCCCAGCTCCGGACATCGGAGCCGAACCTAAAAGACGGCCGGTAACCTGAAACGCCTTTAAGTTGTTCCTCTGTTCGAGACTGGCTTATAATCAGGAAGGTTAAGTTTAAGCATCCGGAGTATTCATGTTCAGACTATTCAAGAAGCACCGGGAGAAGGTGAAGAAGTACCTTTTGGTATTCTTCTTAAGCATTGTTTCTCTCGGCATGATCCTGGTTTTCACCCCGCTGGGCGGCGGAGACGTTGAGCAGAATCAAGCAAACGTCCTGGCGACGATCGGCGGATCTCGCATCACCACTCAGGAATTGATGCGGCTGGTTAACAACCAGTTGCAGAGCTCCTCGCTGGGTGACGATCCGCACCTTGTGCCACTGATCGCCGGCCGGATGCTGGACAACATGGTCCTTCAGCAGGCGCTGACCTTGCAGGCCAAGAAGATGGGGCTGGAGGTTTCCGACCAGGAACTTCGTTCGAGTCTGGAAGCAATTCCCTGGCTTTATCCCGACGGTCATTTTGTGGGAATGCAGGCTTACCAGAACACGGTGCAGCAGCAAACCGGGATGTCCACCAGCGAATTTGAAAGGCAGGTCCGCGATAGCCTGCTGATCCAAAAGATCCAGGCTGTCATCTCGGACGGAGTGGAAGTCACTCCCGCCGAGGTGCACAGCGAGTTTGAGCGCCAGAACCTGAAGGCAAAAATTCGCTACGTGGTTTTTGATCCCAGCAAATTCCTCAAGACTGTTCCGATCACCCCGGCGGCGCTCGAGAGCTTTTTCAAACAAAATGCCGCGCGTTATCAGCAAAAGGAGCAGCGTCAGGTCCGCTATGTCTTGATAACACCGGATGACGTTAGGTCCCAGGCGAGCGTCAGCGAAGATGAAATGAAGCAATACTACACCGCTCATCTTGAGGACTACCGGGTGCCGAACCGCGTGAAAGTCGCTCATATCCTTTTCAAGACCACCGGGAAAAGTCCGGCGCAAGTGAAGGCTCTGGAAAAGACCGCCCAGGACGTGCTTGATAAAATCAAGGCCGGGGCGGACTTCGGGCAAATGGCCAAAAAATATTCCGAAGACACCAGCGCATCAAACGGCGGCAACATCGGCTGGATTGTGCACGGCCAGACCGTGAAAGAGTTTGAAGACGTGGCTTTTGCCATGAAGCCGGGGCAGGTCAGCGGCCTGGTTCACACCAGCTACGGCATCCATATCATCAAGGTTCTCGACAAACAGACAGCGCATCTCCAGTCGTTTGACGACGTCAAAAATTCCATTCACTCAACCCTGATGGCGCAAAAACTTGCCCAGGTTGAGCAGGACTATGCGAACAAGCTGGACGGCCAACTTAAAGCCAATCCCGGCCAATTTGCAACCATTGCCCAGAAGGCGGGGCTGAAAGTCAGCGAAAGCCCGCTGTTCCAGTACAACCAGACCGTTCCGGACTTCGGTTCGAACGACGCCTTCCAGAACCTGACGTTTGAGCTGAAGCAGAATGAAGTCGGGCAGGCCATTACCGTCCCCAAAGGCACGGCGATCATCCAGTTGGTCAAGATCGTGCCGGCTCATGTCCCCCAGCTGAAAGACGTGCAGGCCATGGTGGAAGAGGACTACCGGGCGAAGGAATCGAAAGTCATTGCCCACCAGAAAGCCATTGCTTTTGCGGCGCAGGTCAAAAAAGGGGATTTCCAGAAAATCGCCCGCGCCGACGGTCTTGACGTAAAGGAAAGCTCGGACTTTACCCGGCAGGATTCCGTTCCCGGCCTGGGACCCGGGCAATCTTTGCAGGGCGCCTTTACGATGGCGCCGGGCGAATCAAGCGGCGTACTGTCGGTGGAGGGCAACGACGTGGTGATCCAGGTTGTCTCCCACTCTCAGCCGGATGAGAGCAAGTTTGCTTCCCAGCAGGAGCAGATTCGCGAGCAGCTTCTCAGCCAAAAGCGGAACCTGGTGTTTGAGCTTTACAGCCAGAACCTGAAGCAACAGCTGATACTCTCCGGCAAGCTGAAAATCAACTCCGCGGGTCTCAAGACGTTCCTCGCCTCTTACGCGAACCAGTGATGAGCAACGGCGCAGGGAATGCTCTCCCTGCGCCTGGCCTTCAAAACTCTCCTCCACCCCGGCGATATGCAGCTTGACCCTCGCGGACCTATCCGACATAATTCCCCCTTAGCTTTTTCCAAACCAGCAAGGGGGAACCGTGCAGGAGATCCGCAGAGTTGCAGTTTTGGGAGCGGGAACCATGGGAGCTCGAATTGCGGCGCACTTTGCCAACGCTACCGTGCCTTGTGTTTTGCTCGATATCGTGCCGGATGAGGCTGGTCCGGGCGCGCAAAAAACCTTGCCGTCCGCGAACGGCTCCAAAGCCCGCAACCGAGTGGCGCAAGCGGGCCTGGAAGCGGCGCTTGCTTCCCGCCCCCCATCGTTTTTTGTTCCCGACGCGGCCCGGCTGGTCACAGTTGGAAATTTCGAGGACCATCTCAACTTGATTCAGGACTGCGACTGGGTCATTGAGGCGGTCACGGAAAACCGCGCTATCAAGCAGGAGCTCTATCAAAAGGTCGAGCAGTTTCGAAAGCCCGGGACCGTCATCAGCTCCAACACATCCGGAATCTCTATCGGGAGTTTGGCGGAAGGAATGCCGGAAGACTTTCGCCGGCACTTTCTCGGCACGCACTTTTTCAATCCGCCCCGCTACATGAAGCTCCTGGAAGTGATTCCCGCGCCCGACACGCTTCCCGAGGTGGTCAAGGCAATTTCGAATTTCGGCGATTTGGCGCTGGGAAAAGGAATTGTCCTTGCCCACGACACGCCGAACTTTATCGCCAACCGCATTGGAACTTTTTTCATGATGGACGTCCTCGAACGACTGGTACAGGACGGCTACAGCATCGAGGAAATCGACCTGCTGACGGGGCCTGTGATGGGTGTGCCTAAATCCGCCACCTTTCGCCTTCTGGATTTAGTCGGGCTCGACGTGATGGTTCACGTTGTAAAGAATCTCTCTCGAGCGCTCCCCGATGATGAGCGCCTGGATGTTTTTACTATGCCGGAATTCGTCGACGGAATGCTTGCGAGAAAGTTGCTGGGAGAGAAAACCGGGCAGGGGTTCTATAAGAAAATAGGAAGCAAAGGCCCGGCCGGGAAAAGCGGAGAGATTCAAACTCTCGATCTAACCAGCTTTGAATACCGCGAGCGGCAGAAGCCGAAGTTCCCGGCTCTCGACGTGGCCCGCAACATTGATGACGTGGGCCGGCGCGTGGCCTCGCTTTTCGATTCTCCCGGCCGGGTTGGGGAATTTTATCGAAAAGTCCTGGGAGATACTTTCCACTATTCGGCCAACCGCATTCCGGAAATTTCCGACGACGTTGCGTCCATCGATAACGCCATGAAATGGGGCTTTAATTGGGAAGCCGGAGTGTTCGAGCTTTGGGACGCGATCGGCACGGAAAAGATTGTCCGACAATGGGAAAAAGACAACAGGGCAGCGCCGCCGCTAGTGCAGAAGTTGCTCAGGTTCGACGGGAAGACCTTTTACGTTTCCGAGAACGGCTCCAAACGCGTGTTTGATCTGGCGAGCGGAAATTACGCGCCGATGGAAGATTCGAGAGGCGTCCTGCTGCTTGCGGTGCTGAAGGACCGCAAGAAAGAGATCAAGAGAAACGCCGGAGCCAGCTTGGTGGACCTGGGCGACGGGGTTGTGTGCCTTGAGTTCCACTCCAAAATGAACACGGTCGGCCCCGACACCGTGCAGATGGTTCACGCCGCTCTGAAAGCCTTGCAGGAAGAGTTTGAGGCGCTGGTGATCGGCAACCAGGGCGCCAACTTTTCGGTTGGGGCCAACCTGCTGCTGATCCTGATGGCGATTGAGGAGGGCGATTGGGACGAAATTCATCAAATGGTGCGAGAGTTCCAGAATGCCAACATGGCTCTCAAGTACGCTCCGAAGCCTGTGGTGTGCGCGCCGTTCGGGCTTGTGCTGGGCGGCGGCGTGGAAATGGCGCTGCATGCGGCGCGGGTGCGCGCTGCGGCGGAAACTTACATGGGCTTGGTGGAAGCGGGCGTGGGGCTGATCCCGGCGGGCGGAGGGACCAAGGAAATGCTGGTGCGCGCCTTGGACGCCGTTCCGAGCGACGAGGAGGCCGATCCGCTGCTCTATATCAAGCAGGTGTTTCTCAACATCGGGATGGCCAAAGTGTCGTCGAGCGCGGAGGAAGCACGGCGCTTGGGATACCTTTCCGCGCGGGATTCCGTCAGCATGAATCGCGACCGGCAGATTGCTGATTCAAAACAAGTGGCCCTCGATTTGGTCAAGCTGGGCTGGCGGCCCGGAAAGCCCCGCGACGACGTCCGGGTGCTGGGCCAGGAGGCGTTTTCCAAGATGAAGCTGGCCCTGCACCTGATGCGCCGCTCGGAACGCATTTCCGATTACGACGTGGTGGTGGCGACCGAGCTTGCAAAAATTCTTTCCGGCGGGGGGGAATTTACTTCCCCCCAGCAGGTCTCTGAACAATATCTGCTGGACCTTGAGCGCGAAGCTTTTGTGAGCCTTGCGGGCCGCAAAGGCACCCATGAGCGCATTCAGCACATGCTCAAAACCGGAAAGCCGCTGAGGAATTGAGGGCGGATCATTTCATCTTTTGGCGATGAAAGACTGAACATCTGTTGACGGAAATGGGTCATCGTGCCGCGCGTCCGCAGGAAGCATCCAACTAAAGGTAAGTTTTGTTGCTTGAGATGAACAGGAGTTGGTTATGGAAGAAGCCGTAATTGTTTCGATTACCCGCACCGCGGCGGGCAAGGCCCCGCGCGGCGTGCTGCGGAACACTCGGCCCGACGATCTGGGCGCGGCCGTGATCCAAGAGGCGGTGAAGCGCGTGCCGGGGCTTGATCCGGCCGAGATTGAAGACGTGATTCTGGGCTGCGCCATGCCCGAAGCGCAGCAGGGCAACAACGTGGCGCGCATCGCCTCGCTCCGCGCCGGCCTGCCGGTGACCTGTTCGGCGATGACCGTCAACCGCTTCTGCTCTTCAGGCCTCCAGGCGATTGTGCTCGCCGCCGAGCGCGTCATGGCGGGATTCGGCGACGTGATCGTGGCCGGAGGCACGGAGAGCATGAGCATGATTCCCATGGGCGGGTTTCATTTTTCCCCCAATCCTTACCTGGTGGAACATTATCCCGACGCCTACCTCAACATGGGACTCACCGCGGAAAATCTTGCCAGGAAATATCAGATCACCCGCGAGCAGCAGGACGCGTTTGCGCTACGCAGCCATGAACTGGCGCTTGCGGCGATTGGTGCGGGCAAGTTTAAGGACGAGATCACGCCTTTTGAAATTGTCGAAGTCAGCTTGAACGGCAAAGACAAGCCGCGAACCCGCAAATTTGTTTTTGACACCGATGAGGGCCCGCGGCGCGATACTTCAGCGGAAGCCCTGTCGAGGCTCAAACCCGCTTTCCGCGCGGGCGGCACGGTGACGGCGGGCAATTCCTCGCAGATGAGCGATGGCGCGGCCGCTGCGGTTGTGATGTCGTCGGGCAGGGCGAAAGCTCTGGGCGTGAAGCCGCTGGCCCGGTTTGTGAGTTACGCGACAGCGGGAACGCTGCCGGAGGAAATGGGCATGGGTCCCGTCTTCGCGATTCCCAAGGCCCTGAAGTATGCCGGCCTCGGGCTTGCGGAGATCGACCTCATCGAACTCAATGAAGCTTTCGCGGCGCAGGCGCTGGCCGTCATCCGGCAGGCCGGCCTCGACATTGACAAAACCAACGTGAACGGCGGCGCCATTGCTCTGGGACATCCGCTGGGCTCGACGGGCGCCAAGCTAACGGCCACCTTGCTTGGGGAAATGAAGCGGCGGAAAGCCCGCTACGGCATGGCGACCATGTGCATCGGCGGCGGCATGGGTGCAGCAGGAATTTTTGAAAATCTCCAGTAGGCTAGGCTACCGCTTTGTTCGGGAGGCGGCAATCCCGCAAGCGCGCGGCAACCACCAGGAAAGGAACCAGATCG
>JAJYHU010000032.1 GCA_021784615.1 Acidobacteriota bacterium
TGGCGCGGAGGCGGTGTTTGTCGGCTCCGGAATCTTCAAATCCTCCGATCCCGCAAAGCGCGCCAAAGCCATTGTCCACTCAACCACGCATTACAACGACCCGGCCGTTATCGCCGAGTGCTCGGAGGGTCTAGGCGAAGCCATGCCAGGGCTCGACGTGGCCAAAATGGACCCCAAAGAATTGCTCCAGACGCGCGGGTGGTAGCTTCTAGCATCCTCTTTTTTGCCAAAGGGGCGTAACGACTTCTCCTAATCATCGTGGAGGCATTCTTGCCTCGCGTTCGGGAGAACCGACTTTATCTAATTTCCAGGAGGACAACATGCCAGTACGCAACGCAGAAGCGGAATGGAAAGGAAATCTTCTTGAAGGCAGCGGGCACATGAAGATGGGGACGGGCGCCTATGACGGCCCGTACTCGTTCAAGTCGCGCATGGAGAACGGCGACGGCACGAATCCGGAGGAGTTGATTGCGGCCGCCCACGCGGGATGCTACTCGATGGCGTTCTCGGCGGGGCTCGGCAAAGCGGGCTTTACGCCCACACGAGTTCACACGACCGCCGCTGTCCATTTTGACAAAGTGGACGCCGGGTTTGCCATCACCAGCATCGACCTCGCGATGGAAGCTGAAGTGCCGGGCATTGACGACGCCAAGTTTCAGGAAATGGCCGAAGCCGCCAAAAAAGGCTGCCCCGTTTCAAAAGCCCTCGCCGCCATACCCATCAACTTGCAGGCGAAGCTGCTGAAGTAGCTCCCGGCGGTGGAGTTCGCGTCTTCCTTCTGCCGGCGCCGGAACAGTGCCAACACACGTCCTTTTCCGGCGTCCCGACAGGCACAGTTCGTTAGGGCTTTGGAGTCATGAAAGTCAAAAAAACTAGCGTTGTTGGGATTCTTGCCGTGCAGGGAGACTTTGCCATGCACGCACGGATGCTTGAGCGGATGGGCGCACCCTGGAAGTTGGTGAAGAGCGCCGCCGATCTTGCTGAAATCGACGGGTTGATCATCCCCGGCGGCGAGACCACCACCATCCTGAAGTTTCTCGCGGGGGGCATGGGCAAAGAGCTAAAGGAGTTTGCAGAGCAGGGCAACCCCGTTTTCGGGACGTGCGCCGGAGCGATTCTGCTGGCGAAAGAAGTGCTGAACCCATCCCAGGCAAACCTGGGGCTTATCGACATCTCGATTGAGCGGAACGCTTACGGACGCCAAGTGGATAGCGCCATCCGCCAGGGCCTATGCCCCGAACTTTCCGATCATCCCGTAGAGATGGTCTTCATCCGTGCGCCGATCATCCGCCGCGTGGGCGACGGGGTCAAAATCCTGGGGAAAACGGAAGAGTTGCCCGTTTTGGTGGAGCAAGGAAACATCCTGGCCGCAACCTTTCACCCCGAGCTAACGGACAACGATATAGTCCACCGGTATTTTTTAAAGAAGTTGGATGCAACTCGCGGCGGCGCGAAGCCTTTCCAGTGATTGTCGATGTCCTGTGGAGCGGCGCGCGTTACCCGTGATACCATAAGGCGTTCAAGTCCATGACCGCACATTCCAGGCGCAGCTCCGAAGGGGCGTGGAGCGGCTGGAACCAAGCGATACGGTCGGAGGCCATTCCTGTGCGAGAACATACTGACCACCATGATGCTGAATTGCTGCTGCGGCTTTACGACATGCGCCGCGAGGAGAAGCTGCGCCGCGCGCGCGAATGGTTCGCTCGCGAGTACCGCGGTCAGGCAGCGGAAGAGTTCACCCGCAAATACCCGCCGGGCACAGAAGAAAACGCTTTCTTCCGCATGGTCGTGACCTATTGGGAGATGGTCTCGTCCATTGTGAACCGCGGCCTGATCAATCAGGAATTCTTCTTTGAAAATACGGGTGAATTCTTTGCCGTATGGGAAAAGATCAAGCCGGCGATGCCGGCCATTCGCGAGAGCTACAAGAACCCGCATTTATGGAAGAATCTCGAGACGCTGGCCCGCAACTATGAGAAGTGGATGACCCAACGTGCGCCGGAAGCGATCGGCGCTTTCCGCCAACGTCTGCGCGGGGCGACAAGATCGTAGCGGCCCCGTTCGGCCCTGCGGCCGCGATCCGAGAACGATGGAGGTATCCGGCACGTGAAAATCGGAATCAAAATCAATGGGAAGTGGCACGAGAATGACGTCGAGCCTCGCTTGCTTCTCGTCCATTATTTGCGCGACGTCGCCAGCCTGACGGGCACGCATATCGGCTGCGAGAGTTCGCTTTGCGGAGCCTGCACCGTGCTGCTCAATGGCGACGCCGTAAAGTCCTGCACGGTTTTGGCCGTCCAAGCGGACGGCGCAGAAGTCACCACCATCGAAGGCCTGGCGCGCGATGGAAACCTCCATCCCCTGCAGCAGGGATTCTGGGAGGAACACGGATTGCAGTGCGGCTTCTGCACGCCCGGCATGATCATGTCCGCCTGCCAGTTGCTAGCCCGGAATCCGCATCCCTCGCGGGGAGAAATCCGCGAGGGGATCGAAGGCAATCTCTGCCGCTGCACGGGCTATCAGCACATTGTCAAGGCGGTGGAGTGGGCGGCGGAACATTCCGGCAAATGAAGCAAAGATTAATTGACCCGCGGTGAAAGGCAAACGCAAAAGGGCGTTCAAGGGGTGATGGATGGCCGCAAAACTTTTGGGAGAGCGGATCAAGCGTAAAGAGGACCCGCGCCTGATTCAGGGGCGGGCGCATTACGTGGACGACATCAAGCTTGTTGGAATGCTCCACCTGGCTTTTGTCCGCAGCCCTTACGGGCACGCCCGTCTTACCGCCATCAACACCGGCGCCGCCCGGAACGCTCCCGGCGTGGTCGCCGTTTTCACCGGAGAGGACCTTAAGGGACGGTTGGGATTTGTTCCCTGCGCCGTGGAGATGGACGGCTTGAAGATTCCGGAGCATCCCTGCCTGGCAATCGGGGAAGTTCGCTACGTGGGTGAACCCGTTGCTGCCGTAGTTGCAACCGGCCGTTATCTTGCGGCCGATGCCGCAGCCCTGGTTGAAGTCGACTACGACATGCTGCCGGCCGTAACCAGCATGGAACAGGCGCTCGAAAAGGGCAGCCCATTGGTTCACGAATCCCTTGGAGACAACCTCGCATTTGTCGCCAAGATCGAAGGCGGCGACTGGAAGTCCGTCGAGGCTGATCCATCGCTCAAGGTGATCAGGCAACGCATGATCAATCAGCGTTTGGGCCCTATGGCCATCGAGACGCGGGGCGTAATTGCCAGCTACTCACCGGGCGAAGACACGCTGACCGTGTGGTCCTCAACGCAGATTCCGCATCTGCTGAAAACCCATCTCGCAATTCTAAACAAGATGGACGAGTCTCGCTGCCGCGTGATCGCTCCCGAGGTTGGCGGAGCTTTCGGCAGCAAGCTCAATGTCTATGGCGAAGAGGGCGTGGCGTGTTTTGCTTCAAGGCAACTTGGAAAGCCCGTCAAATGGATCGAAGGACGGCGCGAGAACCTGGCGGGAACGATTCACGGGCGCGACCAGATTGACGACGTCGAAATTTACGCCAAGCCCGACGGCACGGTGGTGGGACTGAAGTGTTTCATCCTTGCGGATCTCGGAGCCTATCACCAGTTCCTTACCCCGGGCATTCCCACGCTCACGGCCATGATGGTCCTCGGCTGCTACAACATCAAGAACGTTTTTGTGGAGACCAAAGGCGTCTTCACCAACAAAATGGCCACGGATGCCTACCGCGGGGCCGGCCGGCCCGAAGCGACTTATATTATTGAGCGCGCCATGGACCTTGTGGCCCGGGAATTGGGCATGGACCCGGTCGACGTCCGGATGAAGAACTTCCCCGCCCCCGGCAAAGATATTGTTCTCCCCACCGGCGTGAATTACGACACCGCAAATTACCAGAAGACTTTGAAAAAAGTCCTGAAGCTCTCGGGTTACTCGAAGCTTCGCAAAGAACAGGTGCGCCTGCGCAAAAAAGGCAAACTGCTGGGCATTGGGCTTTCGACTTACGTCGAGATCTGCGCGATGGGACCCTCCAGCCGGATGCCCGCCGGCGGATGGGAAAGCGGCACGGTGCGCGTGGAGCCCACCGGCAAAGTTACGGTGCTGACCGGCGCTTCTCCTCACGGACAGGGTGAAGAAACCAGCTTTGCGCAAATCGTTGCAGGGGAACTGGGCATTCCCTACGACGACGTTACGGTTTTCCACGGCGACACCGCCCAAGTGCCCATGGGTATTGGCACCTTCGGCAGCCGCGCTACGGCCGTGGGCGGTTCCGCCATCTATTACGCCGCCCAGCGGATCAAGAAGAAGATGGCGAGAATTGCCGCTCACAAACTGGAGATCAAACCGGGCGAAGTGGTTTTCGCGGACGGAAAACTCCAGAGCAAAGACGGCTCGAAGTCCGTCGCTTTCACCGAGATTGTCACTGAGGCCTACTATGCCCGCCAACTTCCGCCGGGCGTTGAACCCGGACTCTCGGAACTGTATGTTTTCGAGCCGCCGAACTTTACTTATCCCTTTGGCGCCCACGTGGCGGTGACCGAAATCGACGCTCAAACCGGCGAGGTCAGCCTGCGAAATTATTTCGCAGTCGATGACTGCGGCCGAATCCTGAATCCCATGCTCGTCGATGGACAGGTTCACGGCGGGCTCGCTCAGGGGATCGGGCAGGCGCTGTGGGAAGAATTGATTTACGATGAAAACGGCCAACTGCTTACCGGGACGCTGATGGACTACGCGATGCCCAGGGCCCGCCAGTTTCCATGGTTTGAAACCGCCAATACGGAAACAAGGACTCCGGTCAATCCGCTGGGCGTCAAAGGCGTGGGCGAGGCCGGAACCATTGGGTCAACGCCCGCACTTGTGAACTCGGTTGTTGACGCCATGAGCGCTTTTGGCGTGCGCCACATCGACATGCCGCTGAAACCTGAAAAAATCTGGGTTCATCTAAAGCAAGGCGCAATGCCGGGGAGGGACGCAGCATGATTCCTGAATCATTCGAATATCACGTGCCCAAGACCGTGGACGAAGCGGCTCGCATGGCTGCGGAGTTTGCCGATGACGGCAAGGTGCTGGCTGGAGGACACAGCCTGATTCCGATGATGAAGCTCCGTCTCGCCTCGCCCAAGCACCTGATCGATCTTGGCCGCGTTGAGGGTCTCAAGTATATTCGCGAAGCGGATGGAAAAATCGAAATCGGGGCCCTCACTACCCATTTCCAGGCTGAGTACGCAACCCTGCTCAAGGAAAAGTGCCCGTTGCTTCCTGAGACCGCGCGCGCGATCGGCGACGTACAAGTCCGTAACAAGGGGACCATCGGCGGGAGTCTCGCCCATGCGGACCCTGCGGCCGACTGGCCTGCCGCAGCCTTGGCTCTTGACGCCGAATTGAAAACGGTCAGCACATCGGGCGAGCGCTGGATTCCGGTTTCGGAATTTTTCGTCGACCTGCTGACCACTTCCATGAACCCGGGCGAGATTTTAACCGCCATTCGTTTCCCTGCCCTTCCCGTTCGCAGCGGAGACGCCTATGCGAAACATGCCCACCCCGCCTCCGGATTTGCCGTGGTGGGCGTGGCGGCACGCGTCACTCTGGATGAAAAGGGGATAGTTGAAAAAGCGCGCGTGGGCGTTACGGGTGTGAGCTCAAAGGCTTATCGCGCAAGCTCCGTAGAGGCCGCCATCACCGGCAAAGCGCCTTCGTCGAAGAATCTCGATACCGCATCCCTTCACGCCGTGGATGGCATTGATCTGAACGGCGACCTTTACGCCTCGGCGGAATATCGCGGGCACCTGGCAAAAGTTTATACCGCAAGAGCCTTGGCGCTTGCCGTGGAACGCGCCGGCGGCAAATAACTCACAGAAGGATGGAAAGGTTCCGGCGTTGGCTGCCTTTGGCCGTGCGCCGCAGCCGGATAAGCGGTTGCTATGATGAAAATGGAAGGCGTCTACCAGGTATCCGCTCCACGCCAGATTGTTTACGAACAACTCCTCAATCCCGAGAAGCTTGCCCAAGCTCTGCCCGGATGTGAAAAGTTGGAGCCCAATCCCGACGGAAGTTATCATGCCGAGATGACGGTTGGAATTGCGGCGATCAAAGGCTCTTATCATGGCCGCGTCGAGATCCTTGATCCGGTTCCGCACGAAAG
>JAJYHU010000037.1 GCA_021784615.1 Acidobacteriota bacterium
CTTACCTGGGGCAGGCCAGCGTCCTCTATTCCGCATTCAAGCGTCCCATGCCGGTCATTTTCCCGAGGGCCGGGTTTACGCTGGTCGATCATCGGGTGGAGCGGTGGATCGAGAAGTACGGGGTGAGTATTGAAGATGTCTGGCAGGGAGAAGAGCACCTTAGCCGGCGCATTGCATCGGCTGCTTTGGCGGAAGGCTGGTCTGAACGCTTTGACCACGCCGAGCGGGATTTGGCCGCACTCCTCGAACGTCTGCGAAAAGACATTGAGGTTCTCGACCCCACGTTAATCGATACTTTGAAGCACGCCGAAGAGAAAATCCGCTATCAGGTTGAGCGGCTCAGGGGAAAGATGACTCGCGCCGCTCTCAGCCGGTCGGAAGTTCTGGCCCGCCAGGAACATGCGCTTTTTGGCGCTCTCCTGCCTGGAAAAGATCTCCAGGAAAGAATCGTGAGCGGAGTTTATTTCCTGGGGCGGGCAGGTTATGGATTGCTCGATCGGCTGCTCGAAGAGATCCCTGTGGACTCCTCGAAGCATCACGTCATGACCTACTAGACCGTCCGCATCAAGTCAACAGCAATGCCAAAGAAAGTTTCCGCGCGGAAGGGATGCCTATGAACCTTTTGCTATAATGTGGGATCTGATCCCTTTTACGGGAACAGGCGCGCAGACCGCTAGGCGGAGGAAAACATGGTTGAACAAGCTGGCAGCGCCGCTGCCCCGGATAAGTCCCGCAACCAGCACCATACGCTCCAGGTGGAGACGCGCTTGCGAGTGGAACTGAAGGACATCACAAGCCAAATCACCCGCCTGGTTGAGAGATCCGGAGTCCAGAGCGGCCAGTGCCATATCTTCGTCCCCCACACCTCCGCCGCCCTTCTCATCAATGAAAATTACGATCCTGCCCTGCGCAGCGACATCGTAAACTTCCTCAAAAAGCTCGCGCCGGTGAGCCCTGATTACCAGCATAACGACGGGAACTGCGACTCGCATCTGAAGGCGATGCTGATTGGAGTCTCCAAGACTTTGCTTGTCGAACACGGGCAGTTGATCCTGGGCCGGTGGCAGGGCATCTATTTCTGTGAGTTTGACGGACCCCGTCGCCGCGATCTGCACGTCAAGATCGTTGCGGATTAACCATGGAACATCTTGGAGTTTACATCCAAGTCCCCTTTTGCGGATCGAAGTGTAGTTTCTGCAATTTCAGCTCCCGGGTCGCCCGCCAGGAGGTTTACGATGGTTACTGCCAGGCGCTCTTCCGGGAAATTGAATCTCTCCCTGATCTTTACAAGTCCGCCGGCATCGAACCCCGTTTGGATGCGCTTCCTGCGGACACCCTTTATTTCGGCGGGGGAACGCCGTCACTCCTGGGTGACGAGCGCTTCAGCAACATTGTCGCGAGACTCCGCCGGCGGATCGCATTCGCTTCCCGGATGGAACTGACGCTAGAAATGACTCCGGGGTCGGCTGGCAGGCAGTTTCTCATGCGGTCCAGAGCGCTCGGAGTGAACCGCCTCAGCATCGGCGCACAATCGTTCTCGGATAAAGAGCTCAAGGCGGTGGGAAGGCTGCACTCGGCCGATGACACGCGGGAATTGATCGCTGAAGCGCGCTCGGCGGGATTCAGCAATATCAGCCTTGACCTCATCGCAGGCTTGCCGCATCAATCGCAGGCATCGTGGAAGTCAAGCCTGAGGTCGGCAATGGCGCTGCGGCCCGAACACATCTCGATTTATCTTTTTGAAATTGATGAGAAGAGCCGCTTGGGCGGTGAAGTCTTGCGGCACGGCGAACGATATCACGCCCGATTCGTTCCTGACGATGATTTTATGGCGGACGCGTACGAAAGGGCTCGCGCCATGTTGCAAGCGGAGGGATACCGGCAGTATGAGATTTCAAATTTCGCTTTGCCGGGCTTTGAGTCGGCGCACAATCTGAAGTATTGGCAATTGCAACCGTACATCGGCCTCGGAGCAGGCGCTCATTCGTTCGATGGGGAATGCCGGTGGGAGAATGACAGCGCGGTCGAGGTCTACGAGAACAGTCTCATGCGGGGCGCCTCGCCGATTTCCGGGATGCGGAAGCTTCGGAATTCCGAGCAGATTGAGGAGTTCTTCTTTCTTGGCCTGCGCCAAAGGGACGGTGTCGAACTTGAGGTTGCCCGAGGCCGCTGGGGAGATCGACTGCTCGCTCCCTGGCTGCTTAAGATTGAGGCCCTCGAAAATGACGGGTGGCTGGAACAGGTAGGAGATCGAGTTCGACTTGCGGACCGGGCTTTGCTTGTTTCAAATGAAATCTTTCAGCAATTCATCGCAGCCTAGTGTCGTGTCCCCGAAATAACTGGACATTCGGCACGTCCGTAACGCCGGCATCCTGCCTGCAAATGCCGCCGGGACGGCGGCGCTACATTGTCCACTCAATGTCCGGCCCCGGACAACCGAAGGTGGCCATTTATCCATGGTAAAATAGCGCTGCTTTGGCCCTCGGGCGGGCCTTAAAGCGGCGGCGGCTGGGGATTGCTGGCACGTCTCCGCAGCGCCAATAATGCGGCAGTCGCGAGAAGGCGTATCTGCCGCAATCGGGCCCACCGGGATGTTTAATGAGCCATTCACTCGACGAGCAAGTGGAAAACATCTGCTCAGGAGACCGCCGGGCGGTGGCGCGTGCCATTTCGCAGGTGGAAAACGGCGGGCCGTCGAGCATACCGCTGCTAAAAACCTTGTTCCACAAGGCCGGCCGCGCGTTCGTCATCGGCATTACAGGCTCACCGGGGGCGGGGAAGAGCACGCTGGTCGAGAAGCTTGCCACCGAATATCGCCGGCAAAATAAGCGTGTGGGCATCGTCGCCGTGGACCCTACCAGCCCTTTTTCGGGCGGGGCGATTCTGGGGGACCGTATTCGCATGCAGGCTCTTGCAAACGATGACGGCGCCTATATCCGCAGCATGGCGACGCGAGGCCAGTTGGGCGGACTTGCGCCGGCTGCCTACGATGCGACCCTGATCCTTGACGCGGCGGGTTGCGACGTGGTCTTGATCGAAACCGTGGGAGTAGGGCAGGACGAAGTGGAAATCGCACGGCTGGCGGACGCAACCGTGGTCATGCTGGTGCCCGGCATGGGAGACGATATTCAGACGTTCAAAGCCGGGATAATGGAAATCGCCGACCTCTTTGTCATCAACAAAGCGGATCAGCCAGGTGCGGAGCAGGTCAAAAACGAGATCAAGTTGATGTTGAGCGTCGCCCCCAGGTCGGCGGACTGGCAGACGCCCATTCTCAAGACTGTGGCGACAACCGGCGAGGGCGTTTGCGGGTTGGTCGAGGCGGTTGAGAGCTTCCGGCACTTCTTAGAATCGCATCCCATGGGAGCTGATCGGCGGCGCGAGCGCGCACGCCTCCACCTGCTGGCGCTACTTCGCCAAAGATTGTTTGAGAGAGTCGCCCGGCAGCAATTCGATAAGCAAAGCATTGACCGCTATGTCGGAGA
Organism: Acidobacteriota bacterium; assembly: GCA_021784615.1. GTDB lineage: Bacteria > Acidobacteriota > Terriglobia > UBA7540 > UBA7540 > JAMCXS01. The sequence goes on from JAJYHU010000037.1 coordinate 3,486, forward strand.
TATTCTGGAACGCCTTCGCGACCCTCATTCGATCGTGGAGGAGATTATGGAAGCGTCTGGCTTCAGATCGGGTTCGGTGTGAACGGCTGCTTGCGTAAACGCCACGACGAAAAGAATCGAAACCACAAGGACGCTGCCTCAGATAGGATGAAAGAATGAGAATCCATCATGTGGGAATCGCCGTAGAATCGCTCGAAAAAGCCGTTCCGGCATTTGAATTGCTCCTGGGCGCGCCTCCCGCTTTTGAAGAGGTGGTCGTGGACCAGAAAGTTCGCGTGGCGGTTTTCAACGTGGGAGAAAGCCGGATTGAACTGCTTGAAGCAAGCTCGCCCGATTCGCCTGTCGGGCGCTTCCTCGGCAAACGCGGCCCGGGCATTCATCATCTGACCCTGGCGGTGGAAAACCTCCAGGAAGCGCTCAACCACTTGGACCAGCAGGGCTTCCGGCTGATCGACCGCAAGCCCCGTCCGGGAGCCGGCGAAGAATCCATCGCCTTTCTTCATCCTTCAAGCATGGCTGGGATTCTGATCGAACTGATTGAAGAAAAGGATTCAGCCAAAGTGCAGCCAGGGGAAAAATAGGCGGGCAATGAAACTTGGCGATTTTGAAATTCACGCGCTATCTGACGGGATGTTTCGTCTCGACGGCGGACAGATGTTCGGCGTTGTTCCCAAGGCGTTGTGGGAGCGGAAACTGCCATCGGATGAGCGAAACCGCGTGGCGCTGGGCTTGACCTGCCTGCTGGTTCAGACGGGCGGCGAAAATATTCTTATCGAGACCGGCATCGGGGAAAAGTTCGACGCGAAACACCGGGACATTTACGCGATTGATCACTCCAAACAGCTTCTAAAGGAATTGGCACTGCACAGTCTTGGGCCCGAAGACATCGACGTGGTAATCAACACCCATCTCCACTTCGATCATTGCGGATGGAACACGCGACGGGAGGGTCCGCGAATAGTTCCTACCTTTAGCCGCGCGCGTTATGTGGTGCAGCGCGGCGAGTGGGAACATGCCCTGCATCCGACCGAGCGGGACCGCGCGAGCTACGTCGAGGAGTTTTTTGCCGCGGCCGAAGCACAAACGGATCTCGCCGACGGGCCGTGTGAAATCCGGCCGGGGGTGCGCGTGGAACTCGCACCCGGCCACACTCGCCACATGCAATACGTCTGGGTTGAATCGAAGGGCGCGCGGGCGTGCTTTATTTCAGATTTAGTGCCGACCCACGCGCATATTCCTTATCCCTGGATTATGGCCTTTGACCTTTATCCGCTCGATACTCTCGAGTCGCGGAAGCGTGTTTTGCCGCGCCTGGCGGATGAGGGAGTGCTGGTGGTGTTTCCGCACGATCCCGAGTACCCATGGGGCCGGCTTGTGCGCAAGGATGGCAAATTCGAATTTCAACCGGTGGCGGAGAGTTAAATCCGTTACAGCGAATGGAGGAAGAGAAGTGGCTCAAGCAGAAATAGGGATCATCGGTGGAAGCGGGCTTTACGAAATGGCGGGGCTCGCGCGCGTCCGCGAGGTTCGCGTGGCAACGCCCTTCGGCAAACCTTCGGACGCGTTTCGTTTGGGCACCTTGTCCGGGCGGCGCGTGGCCTTCCTTGCCCGGCACGGACGCGGACACGTCATCAGCCCCTCTGAGCTGAATTTCCGCGCCAACATCTATGCCCTGAAAAAGCTGGGGGTTGAGCGGATTCTTTCCGTAAGCGCCGTGGGCTCGCTGCGGGAAGATTACCGGCCCATGGACATGGCATTGCCCGCCCAGTTCTTTGACCGCACGCGCGGGCGGATCTCAACCTTTTTCGATCGCGGCATTGTCGCCCACATCGGATTCTCCGATCCCATGTGTCCGGCGGTGGTGGATGCTCTGGCCAAGGCGTCTGATGATGCCGGAGTCAGCGTTCATCGCGGTGGAACATACGTTTGCATGGAGGGCCCGGCCTTCTCCACAAAAGCCGAATCCAATGCCTACCGGGCATGGGGCATGGACATTATCGGCATGACCAACCTTCAGGAAGCGAAGCTGGCGAGGGAAGCGGAGATTTGTTACGCGACGCTCGCCATGGTCACGGATTACGATTGCTGGCACCCCGAGCATGAAGCCGTTACCGTCAGCCAGGTGATTGAGTACCTCAACCGCAACGTTGCGAACGCCCAGACCATCCTGCGGGCAAGCCTTGCCTACTTGCCGAAAGAAAGGACTTGCAAGTGCGGCTCGGCGCTGGCCCATGCCATCCTGACCGACCGGCGCAAGATATCTCCCCAGGCGAAAAAGAGGTTAAACTTGCTCATTGGGAAATATCTCAAGTAAACTGAAAAACAGTCTCATTTTAAATACGGTAGAGGCAGGTTCTCATGTCGCTTTTGGTAGTTGGTTCAGTGGCTTTTGATTCCATTCGCACGCCTCACGGAGAAGTTGACGGGATTCTGGGCGGGTCAGCGACTTTTTTCTCCGTTGCCGCAAGCTGGTTCGGTCCGGTAAAAGTGGTGGCCGTGGTCGGCGACGATTTCGGTGAGGAGCACCTGGAAGTGTTTCGGTTGCGCTCAATTGAAACCAGCGGCCTTGAGCATGCTCCGGGAAAGACCTTCCGCTGGCACGGAGAATACCTGGGCGATATGAACGAGGCGCGAACGCTGGCCGTT
>JAJYHU010000235.1 GCA_021784615.1 Acidobacteriota bacterium
CGCGCGAGTACAAATACGGATTTGTGACGGAAATCGAGCAGGAAACGATTCCTCGCGGGCTGAACGAGGATGTTGTCCGGCTGATTTCCGAGAAGAAACATGAGCCCGAGTGGCTGCTCGAGTGGCGGCTGAAAGCCTACCGGCACTGGCTGACGATGAAAGAGCCGGAGTGGGCCAACATCAAATACGATCCGATTGATTATCAAAACGCCTATTACTACGCAGCACCGAAAGCCAAGTCCAAACCCAAGAGCTTGGAGGAAGTGGACCCCGAACTTATCCGGACATACGAGAAGCTGGGCATTCCTTTGAAGGAACAGGAACTCCTTTCCGGCGTGGCTGTCGACGCGGTTTTTGACAGTGTTTCGGTGGCGACAACCTTCAAGGCGAAGCTGGCGGACCTGGGCATCATTTTCGGTTCGTTTTCTGAAGCCGTCCAGGAACATCCTGACCTGGTGAAGAAGTGGCTTGGGTCAGTGGTGCCTTGCACCGACAACTTCTTTGCCACGCTCAACTCTGCGGTATTCAGTGATGGCTCGTTTGCCTACATTCCGAGGGGCGTGCGATGCCCGATGGAGCTTTCCACATACTTCCGCATCAACGCCAAGGAAACCGGACAGTTTGAGCGCACGCTGATTGTGGCCGAAGAAGGCTCCTACGTGAGCTACCTGGAGGGCTGCACGGCCCCCATGCGCGATGAAAACCAGTTGCATGCCGCGGTGGTGGAACTGGTGGCGCTCGATAACGCCACCATCAAGTATTCCACCGTGCAGAACTGGTATCCGGGCGATAAGGAAGGCAAGGGCGGGATTTACAATTTTGTCACCAAGCGCGGCAAGTGCCTGGGCGTGAACTCCAAGATCTCCTGGACGCAGGTGGAGACGGGTTCGGCGATCACCTGGAAGTATCCGGGCTGCATCCTTCAGGGCGACAACTCGGTGGGCGAGTTCTATTCCGTGGCGGTCACCAACAACTATCAGCAGGCCGATACCGGCACCAAGATGATCCATCTGGGCAAAAACACCCGCAGCACCATTATTTCCAAAGGCATTTCCGCCGGGCACGGCCAGAACAGCTACCGGGGCATGGTGAAGATTCTTAAGAATGCCACGGGCGCGCGCAATTATTCACAATGCGATTCGTTGCTGATGGGCGACAAGTGCGGGGCGCACACTTTCCCCTACCTGGAAGTGAAAAACTCCACCGCGCAGGTCGAGCACGAAGCCTCCACGTCCAAGATCGGCGAAGACCAGATCTTCTACTGCCGCCAGCGCGGGCTTTCCACCGAAGACGCCATCGGCATGATCGTCAACGGCTTCTGCAAGGAAGTCTTCCGCGAATTGCCCATGGAGTTCGCAGTCGAAGCGCAAAAGCTGCTGGGCGTGAGTTTGGAAGGGTCGGTCGGGTAATTATGAATTGTGAATTATGAATGAAGAAGAATTGGGCGGGCTTGCCGACGGGCTGGAAGAGGGACGGGTAGCCACGTCCGCGAAAACCGAATCAGAGAGCGCGTTCGAGCAATATTTAAGCGGGTCAAGGGCTGAATGGACGCGCATTTCGGAAGCGGACAGTCCGCAGCCGGACTACGCGGTTCAATACGCGGAGGGAACCTGCGTGTTTGAGGTGAAGGAGTTCGGCGACCCCAAGGGGGAGCAGGCTGAGGAGTTGAAGCGCGTCGGCGGCGGGTTCGATCCGTGTCCGCCCGTACGGAAGAAAATCTATCGATCGAGGAGGCAGTTCGGGGAGTACAAGAGTCACCCATGCGTGGTGGTGCTCTGGAACAGCAAGAGCATTTTGCGAGACATTCGTCCAGAGGTTGTCATGGCCTCGGCCTTTGGGCAGTACTTCCACACGGAAGCCGGCCTGCCCGGGGGCCTTGGCGCGCCGAGTTACAGATTCAACGGCCCTGCTGAGCTGAGGCCCGACAACGACACCAGAATCAGCGCCATTGTGATCCTCACCAGGTACCAGTTAAACCACCTATGGGTCGAGGTTGACAGGCAGCTTGACGCAAGGAAGCAACGAGGTGAGAAAATCTGGTGCGGCGACTGGTTCGACCTTCTTCAGCAGGTTTCAAGGGAGCGCCCTGTGACGTATTCATACGAGGGCACGATCCGGACAATAACCATAGAAAATCCCTATGCTCGGATACCCTTCCCGCCGGACCTATTTGCCGGGCCATTCGATCAGCGGTGGCGCAAGGACTCGGGCCGCTTTACCTTGGTCTTCATGGGGTCAGAACTTGAGCGGCCCCGAAAAGAAGGCGTGCCGTTCAATTTTCTATAGAAAATGGTGGCGCTGAGATGACGATCCAGTATTTTGAGGACACGGACACGCTGTACATCACGCTCAAGAGTGGTGAGGTGGCGGAGACGAGGGATCTGGACGAAAACACGCTGGTGGAATTCGACGCCAAGGGGAATCTGGTGAGCATTACCATCGAACATGCGCGCGAGCGGGCGGAGCTTCCGGACTTTTCCTTTCAGCGCGTCGCAGCGGCCCGAGCGCCAGCGTGACTTTTTGCGCGGGGAACGACAAAAGCAGATTCCTCGCGGAGTTTACCCTGAGACAAATGCGCGGATTCTTCGCTTCGCTCAGAATGACAGGCGAAGGGCTCGGAATGACGACAAGGGGACCAGGTTTCGTGACAGCGGACCAAGGACAACTGAAAAAGGACTGAAAACGAATGTTTCTTGAGATTAAGAATCTACATGCCAATGTTGGCAATACGGAAATCCTGAAAGGGATTGACCTGGAAGTGGGCTTGGGCGAAGTGCACGCCATCATGGGGCCGAACGGCTCCGGCAAATCGACGCTGGCGCAGGTGCTGGCGGGCCGCGACGTTTACACCGTCACAGAAGGCGAGGTGCTTTACGGCGGCAAGAAACTTCTCGACATGGCGCCCGAGGACCGGGCGCGCGAGGGCATTTTTCTGGCCTTCCAGTATCCGGTGGAGATTCCCGGAGTGAACAACACCTATTTCCTGCGGGCGGCGCTCAACGCGGCCCGCAAGCACCGCGGCGAGGAAGAGCTCGACGCCATGGATTTTCTCGGCTTGATCCGCGAGAAGATGAAGCTGCTTGAGATGGACGAGACGCTGCTGAACCGGCCGGTGAACGAAGGGTTTTCGGGCGGCGAAAAGAAGCGCAATGAGATTTTCCAGATGGCCGTGCTGGAGCCGAAGCTTGCCATCATGGATGAGACGGATTCAGGGCTCGACATTGACGCGCTCAGGATCGTCTCCCAGGGCGTGAACGCGCTTCGCAGCGAGAAGCGCTCGATCATTGTGGTGACTCACTACCAGCGGTTGTTGAACTACATCGTTCCCGATTACGTTCACGTGCTTTCGGGCGGCCGCATTGTGAAGTCAGGCGGGAAAGAGCTTGCCCTGGAGCTTGAAGAGAAGGGCTACGGCTGGCTGGATGAGACCGTCCCGGCCGGCGAAAGGGCGTAGCGGGCCGTTGCGGCTCAAAAAGAGAAAAGGAAGCGGAGATTCATGGCTTTTGCAGTGAAACAAAGCGAAGAACTTTATTTGAAAAGTTTTCGGGAGCTTGAAAAAAGCCAAGCCTCAAGCGCTCCGGGATGGCTGGCGGAGCTGCGCAACTCCGGAATGGAGGCTTTTGCCGAGCTGGGCTTTCCGACAACCCGCCTGGAGGACTGGAAATACACCAACGTCGCGCCGATCAGCGGCGTGAACTTCCAGCCGGCGCGCGTTGAATTGAACGATAAGATTGCAAAGCAGATTGAGAGCCTGCCGCTCTCCGGCATGGAAACGAACCGCCTGGTTTTTGTAAACGGCCGCTACGCAAAGGAACTCTCCTCGCTCGACGGGCTTGCGGAGGGCGTGAAGTTCACAAGCCTTTCTGAAGCTTTCAAGGCGGGCTATGGCTCGCTGGAAGTTCATCTTGCCCGTTACGCGGATTTCAAAAGCCATGCTTTTGTGGCTCTCAACACCGCCTTTATGGAAGAGGGCGGATTCATTGAAATCCCCAAGGGCGTGGTTCTCGATAAGCCGCTCCATCTGCTGTTTGTCTCCGCCGGCGCGGGCGAGCCGTCGATTGCTTATCCGCGCAATCTGGTTCTGGCGGGGCGGGAGAGCCAGGCGACGGTCATCGAGACTTACGCGAGCCTTGACGGGGGCGTGTATTTCACGAATGCCGTTACCGAGGTTGTCGCTGAAGAAGGCGCGCACGTCGATTACGTCAAGGTTCAGCGCGAAAGCGACGCGGCGTTTCACGTGGCGACGGTGCTCGGTTACGCTGTGCGGAACGCGGGAATTGAGACAAACTCTCTCCAGTTCGGCGCGCGCCTGGGGCGCGAGGAAGTCATCACGGTTTTGGATGGGGAAGGCGCAGAGGGCATTCTCGCGGGCCTTTACGTCACTGATGGCCGGCAGTTGTTGGATAACCACACCACCATCGACCACGCTCAGCCCCACTGTTCGAGCCGCGAATTTTACAAGGGTATCCTGGACGGCCAATCGACCGGAGTCTTTAACGGAAAGATTCTGGTGCGCAAAGACGCCCAGAAAACCGACTCCAAACAGAGCGACAAGAATCTGCTGCTCTCGGAATCCGCCACCATCAATACCAAGCCGCAGCTTGAAATTTTCGCCGACGACGTCAAGTGCACGCACGGCGCGACGGTCGGCCAGATTGATCCCGAGGCGGTTTTTTATCTGCGGTCCCGCGGCATCGGCCGCGAAGAGGCGAGAAGCTTGCTGACCGTGGCCTTTGCCAACGAGATAATCGACCGGGTCAAGTTCCAGCCGCTCCGCGTGCGGCTCAAGGCGGCTTTGGCGGAGAAGATGGCCGCAGGAACGGGCCGAAAGGAGGCATGATGGGCATCGCGCGCGACGTGCTGAATGGAACTCGATGCGAACGCTCCGTCCGCTTTGCCGTCGAAAAAATCCGGCAAGACTTTCCGGTACTCTCAAGCAGCGTTCACGACAAGCCGCTCGTCTATCTCGACAACGCCGCCACCAGCCAGAAGCCCCGCGCGGTGATCGAGGCGGAAGCGCTGTTTTACAGCCGGAACTGTTCAAATATCCACCGCGGCGTCCATGAACTGAGCGAGCGGGCCACCAAGTGTTATGAAGACTCCCGGACCAAGGTGCAACAATTTCTGAATGCGCGCGAAAGCCGGGAAATCATCTTTGTGCGAGGGACGACGGAGGCCATTAATCTTGTCTCCAACACTTTTGGCAGAAAGCAGGTAGGGGCCGGCGATGAAGTCCTGATCACCGCCATGGAGCACCACTCGAACATCGTTCCATGGCAGATTCTTTGCGAAGAAAAAGGCGCGCGGCTGCGCGTTGCGCCCGTCAACGACAGGGGCGAAATCGTTTTTGAGGAATTTGAAAAGCTGCTGGGCGCGCGCACGCGCTTTGTTGCCCTGGTGCACGTTTCAAACGTGCTCGGCACCATCAACCCTGTCCGTGAAATGATTGAGGCCGCGCACCGGCGGAACGTTCCGGTGCTTCTCGACGGCGCCCAGGCGGCGCCCCACCTCAAAGTGGACGTCCAGGCGCTTGACTGCGACTTCTACGCTTTTTCAGGGCACAAGCTTTACGGTCCGACGGGCGTCGGAGTGCTCTACGGCAAGGCCGGGTTGCTTGAAGCCATGCCGCCCTACCAGGGCGGCGGAGACATGATCCGCTCGGTGACTTTTGAAAAAACGCTCTACAACACTCTGCCGTACAAATTTGAAGCGGGGACGCCCAATATCGCCGGGTCCATCGGGCTGGGCGCGGCCGTAGACTATGTGAATGAGATCGGGCTGGAAAGCATCCGCGCGTATGAGGACGAACTTCTGGCTTACGGCACGCGCGCGCTGGAGGAAATTCCCGGGCTCAGAATCATCGGCACGGCGCGTGAGAAGGCGGGCGTGATCTCATTCGTGATCGAAGGCATTCACCCGCACGACGTGGGCACCGTACTTGACCAGGAAGGCATTGCCGTGCGCACCGGCCACCATTGCGCACAGCCGCTGATGGAGCGCTTCAAGGTTCCGGCCACCACCCGCGCCTCGCTGGCGTTTTATAATACGGCAGGGGAAATTGACACTTTGGCCGCCGGGATTCGCAAGGTGAAGGACTTGCTGGGCTGATGGGGGAGAGCATTATAGCG